>CAMLFJ010000502.1 GCA_946479205.1 uncultured bacterium
CCGATGCACATGGTCACGACGCCGTACTTCGCCTTGCGGCGCAGCATCTCGTTGGCGATGGTGCCCACCATGCGCGAGCCGGTCATGCCGAAGGGGTGGCCGATCGAGATCGAGCCCCCGTTGGGATTGAGCTTCTCCATCGGGATGCCCAGCTTGTCGCGGACGTAGACGACCTGCGAGGCGAAGGCCTCGTTCAGCTCCCACACGTCGATGTCGTCCATCTTGAGGCCGTTGCGCTTGAGCAGCTTCGGCACCGCGTAGATCGGGCCGATGCCCATCTCGTCCGGCTCGCAGCCCGCGACCGCGAAGCCGCGGAAGATGAGCTTGGGCTTGATGCCGAGGGCCTTGGCGCGGTCCGCCGACATCAGGAGCGTGGCGGAGGCCCCGTCGGAGAGCTGCGAGGAGTTGCCCGCGGTGACGCTGCCCTTACCGCTGGTCTTGTCGAAGTGCGGCTGCAGCGCCAGCAGGCCCTCGAGCGTGGTGTCGGGACGGTTGCACTCGTCCTTGTCCACGTAGCCGTCTTCCTTGCCGGTGATCTCCCCGGTCTTCTTGTCCACGATGCCGCGCACCACCTGCATCGGCGAGATCTCTTCCTTGAAGGAGCCGTCCTGCTGGGCCCGCGCGGTGCGCTGCTGGCTCACCAGGGAGTACTCGTCCTGCATCTGGCGGGTGACGTTGTAGCGCTTGGCCACCACTTCCGCGGTGTCGCCCATCACCATGTAGATGCCGGGCTTCTTCTCCTTCACCCACGGGTTCGGATCGCCGTCGCGCTTCATCATGCTGATCGACTCGAGGCCGCCGCCGATGGCCGCCTCCGCGCCGCCCATGATGATCTGGTGCGCGGCCATCGCGATGGCCTGGAGCCCCGACGAGCAGAAGCGGTTGACCGTCGTGCCCGCGACCGAGACGGGCAGGCCCGCCCGGACCAGCGCCACGCGCGCGACGTTGCTGCCCTGGGGGCCGTTGGGCTGGGCGCAGCCGAGGATCACGTCCTCGATCTCGGCCGCATCGAGCTGCGGGGCCTTGCCGAGGACGTCCTTGATGCAGTGGGCGGCCAGGTCATCCGGGCGGGTGATGTTGAACGACCCGCGATGGGACTTGGCGAGCGGGGTGCGCGAGCTGGCGACGACGACAGCCTCTCTCATAGGAGCTCCTTTCTCAGGGGGAAAGCTGGGCAGGAGTATACCTCAGCGCTGCGCCGTGGGCACCCAGGCGGTGGTGCGGCCCCCGACCGTCTCGTGGCGGATGTGCTCGCCCCGCACGGTGGTGGCGGACGGGCCCCCGCGCCGGTGGCCCCATCGGCGGTGAAAGAGCCACCAGCGCGGAAAGCGGTCGCTGTCCGATCTCGCGCGCAAGGCCCCGCCGATCACCGAGCGGATCCGGGTCCGCAGCCGCCCAGCCTCCGCGGTGGAGAGCGTGCTGGCGCGGCGCTTGGGGGCGATGCCGGCCTGGTAGAGCACCTCGTCGGCGATCCAGTTGCCGATCCCGGCCGCGAAGGACTGGTCGAGCAGCACCGCCTTGATCGGCGCGTTGCGCTCTCGGAGCATCGCGTGGAAGCGCGCGGAGGTCGGGATCGCGCGCGAGGCATCCCAGCCGAGCGCGCTGATCGGCGGCTCGGTGGGCGGGTCCTGGCGCAGCCGGATGCGGCCCAGCCGCCGGCCGTCGGCCAGCGCCAGCTCCCCGCCGCCCGCGAAGCGCAGGTGGAGCTTGGTGAAGCGCGGCGGCCAGTCGGGCCGACGCACGTCCCCGTCCGACACGAGCCGGACCGCGCGGCCGGCCGGGACAGCCGCGCGGCGCGCAGCGCCGCCCGGGTTCGTTCGGGTGACATGGATGCCCCCGGTCATGCCGAAGTGCAGACACGGCCACGGCCGACGGTCGAGCTCGATCCAGAGATGCTTGCCGTGGCGCCGCACCGCCTTCACGCGCCGGCCGACGAGGGCCCGGCGAATCCGCGCGGGCGAGACGCCTTCGAAGACGATCGGGTCGTCGGCCACCCAGACTGCGGAGATGCGGCGTCCCGCCGCAACGTTCTGGGCCGCGCGCCGGGCCGCCTCGACCTCGGGCAGCTCGGGCATGGCCCGATCAGCCCTCGCCGAGCTGGGGCGGGGGACCGCCGTCGATCACGATGGTCTCGCCGGTCATGAACGACGACGCGGCGGAGGCCAGGAAGATGCACGGGTAGGCGATCTCCTCCACCTTGCCCCAGCGCCCCATGCCCACGCGCGCCGCCACCGTGTCGTAGGCCTTCTGGGCCGCGGCCGGATCCTGCTTGGTGAGCACGCCCAGGTAGCCCTCGGTCTCCACCGGGCCGGGCGCGATGCAGTTCACCCGCACCCCCTTGCGGCCCCAGGCCATGCCGAGCTCCCGGGTGAAGGTGATCACCGCGGCCTTGGAGGCGCCGTAGTGCGACATCATGGTCGAGCCGTAGACCCCCGCGATCGAGGAGATGTTGATGATGGAGCCCGAGCCCTGGTCCATCATCTGCTTGCCCGCCCACTTGCAGCCGAAGAAGGTGCCGTTGAGGTTGATGCCGACCACCGTGTTCCAGCCGTTGGCCGAGATGTCCTCGACCTTGGCGCGGAAGGACGCGCCCGCGTTGTTGACCATGACGTCGAGGCGCCCCATCTCCTTCACGGTGCGCGCGACCAGGTCCTTGACCTGGTCCTCCTGGCGGACGTCGACCGCCACGCAGAAGGAGCGGCGGCCCATCTTCTGGATCTCGGCGGTGACCGGCTCGAGGTTCTCGAGCTTGCGGCTCGCGATCACCACGTCCGCGCCCGCGCGGGCGAACTCGAGCGCGATGGACTTGCCGATGCCGACGCCGCCGCCGGTGACGATGGCGACCTTGTCCTCGATCGAAAACGGCGACGCAGCCATGGGGCCTCCCGGGCTTCTCTCCCTCTCCCCTTCGGGGAGAGGGCAGGGTGAGGGGGTGACGGTTTCGCGAACCCGCGGATTATACCCAGTCGGCGGGCGGCGCGCTCTCGAAGACGACCTGCCGCTGCGTCACCGGATGCACGAAGCCGAGCCGCGTGGCGTGCAGGCAGAGCCGCCCGAGGCTGCCCCGGGCCCCGCCGTGGGTGACGTCGCCGACGATCGGCCAGCCCGCCTCGGCGAGCTGCACGCGGATCTGGTGCCGGCGCCCGGTGCCGAGGCGCA
>CAMLFJ010000503.1 GCA_946479205.1 uncultured bacterium
ACCGGGAGACCGGGGTGGATACCAGCCACTTCAGCCAGGACGTGATCCTGCGCGGTAGCGTGGGGCTCACGGTGCGCATCTTCGGGCCGCACGCCCTGGGCATCCAGTATCTGGTCTCGAGCCGCAATACCGGCGCCCCCGACCTGCGCGACCGGCACCAGGCGGTGCAGACGGTGACCGTCTCCTACAACTTCCTCGGCCACACGCGCTTCGGCGCGGTGGAGTGGCGCCCCGCCGCGGAGTGAAGCGGGTCACGACCAGCTTCGCAGGAGCTGGGCGGTCGCCTCGTCCATCGGGAAGAAGCACTCGATGCGCAGCTCCTGGGTGTTCCGGTGACGCGCGCGCGTCAGTTTGGCAGGTAGCGATCGAGGATCGCCCGGAACTCGGGCGGCACCGCCAGGCCTCCCATCAGCTCGCCGGTGTCGGCGAAGTAGGGACGGCCCAGCGTGGTGCCGTCGGCGAGCCAGATCGTGAGCCAGTACTCCGGCTCGCCGCTGGCGTGGGGGGTGGGCCGGCGCACCGTCCCGCGGAGGATCATCTGGGCGAGCGCCTCCACGTCGCGGGACGCGGCGATCGGCGCGGGAGTCGTCGCCTCCCTGGGCGAGCGCCGCCCGTCGCGGCGCCGCACGTCGATGGCGCGCACGCGGCCCGCGACGTCGAAGAGATCGCCGCCGACCCTGGCCCGCGGATTGCGCCAGGCCTGGTAGAGGAAGAGGTGATCCCGCCAGGCCGCGGCGAGGCGGAAGTCGGTCGCGTAGCCCCGCACCGCGTACATCCGGGTGCCCGCGGGCAGGAAGGCCGCGCCCGCGTCCACGCCGTACGAGCACGTCCGGGAATCCTCGCCGATGGAGCAGCCGACGGTCGCGAACTCGGCGCCCAGGTCGGCCCGCGTCAGCTCCCGGCCGGGCTCGTCGATCCAGCGGACGTAGTCGATGCCGTCGAACGTGACGAAGTCGAACGTGGTCGACGTCTCGGCCGCGCCGGCGACCGCGACGAGCCCGAGCACGAGCGCCAGCGCGCCCGGGCCGAGGCCCAGGCCCCTCACGTGGGCCAGCCCGCCTCGTGCGTCCCCGCCGGGACCGGCGGGCTCGCCCAGAACGGCGGCGTCTCGGACAGGCGCGCGGTCGGCGTCACGTGGGTGATCTGGCCGAACGCGCTCTCGCACGCCGCGAGCAGGTCGCCGACGTCGGCCGGAGTCTGGTCGGCCACGTGGCGGCCGGCCACGCGCCCGAGTCCATCCACCCAGCGCCCGGTCTGCACGAGCGAGACGCGCACGAGGTAGCTCCCGCCCTCGCGGGCGCGCCGCGCGAGGGCCATGAGCGCGCCGAGCGCGGCCAGGTACCCGGTGGCGTGATCGACGACCTGGGCGGGGAGGTGGAGCGGGCGGTCGAGCCCGCCGCCAAAGCCATGCTCGTGGGCGAGGCCGCTCACCGACTGGATCAGCGTCTCGAAGCCACGCCGCTCGCGCCACGGCCCCGCGTGACCATACGCGGAGAGCGTGACGAAGACGATCCCGGGCCGGAGGCGCGCGACCTCCTCGGGGGCGAAGCCGAGCCGGGCGAGCGCTCCGGGGCGGTAGGACTGGGAGAACACGTCGGCCCGCGTGATCAGCGCGCGCAGCCGGTCGGCGTCCCCGGCCTGGCGAAGATCGAGGGTGGCGTTGCGCTTGCCGAGCCCGAAGTCGATGACGTGGGACGGCAGGCTCGGCAGGTGCGGGCTCCCCACGAGCAGCACGTCCGCCCCGTGCGAGGCGAGCGTGCGCCCGCCCTCGGGACCCGCGATGACGCGCGTGAGGTCGAGCACGCGCACGCCGGCGAGCGGCCGGGCCCCGCCCCCGGCGAACGGCTCGGGCGCGGAGTCGCCGATGCGGACGATCTCGAGCAGCGGCAGCTCGGCCACCGCGCGCGCGTGCGGATGCGTGAGCCACTCGTCCCTGGGGCGCACCATGCCCGCGGGCAGCCCCGCCCCGTTCAGCGCGTCCTCGAGGTCCTGCGCCTTCCACTTGAGGACCGCCGCGGCCATCGACTCCCGCGTCTCCTCGCACCCCATGAACCGCACGTGCCCCGCGTGGTGGTGCGGCAAATTCGCGTGGATCTGAATCCACCGCCCATCAGCGGTGGGATAGAACCCAAACAGCGGACTGCGACCGTCGGGCACAGGCCCGCCGTTCACGCGCAGGTAGCGCTCGCTGCGAAACGCCGCAATCGCCGCCCGCACATCCACCGCCACCGACTGCGCCCGCCCAGTCCGAAGCCACCAGATCTCACTCACGGCCAGCCCGGTAGCCGCGATCACCGCCGCCGCCGCAGTCCCGATCCGGATATCCGTCGGCAACATGGGATCGTCGCCAACGATGCTCACCCGCTCGAGCGCGGAGGGATCACCGCCAGCGACAGTCCAGACCTGCTCCAGCGCCCCAAGAGGAGCAGTCATGGAAGAACCGAGCGCGAGGTGGGCCGGGGCGCCGGGGGGCGGGGGGTGGTCGGGTGACCCGTTCCTGCCAACCGAACAAAGTCCTCCAACCACCCAGGTTGGGAACTCCTCCCACCCTGAACGAAGGACAGCGAGACGTGGTCAGAGACCACCCCCCGCCCCCCGGCGCCCCGGCCCACCGTTGCCATCAGATAATCCCGCGCTTGGCGAGGTCCGCGATCTGGTCGGACGAGTAGCCGATCGAGGACAAGATCGCCTCATTGTCCTGCCCAAGCTCCGGCGCCGGCGCGCGAATAGGCTGCCGCTGCGCCCCGTGCGAGACCGGATGCCCGAGGATGGTGAGGTCGCCGAGCTCCGGCGAGTGCACCGGCTGCGCCATCTCGAGATGCCGCACCTGCGGATCGGCGAAGGCCTCGTCGATACGGTAGATCGGCCCGCAGGGCACGCCCGCCTCGTTCATGATCCGTACCCAGTCCGCGCTGCTCTTCTGCCGGGTCACCGGCATCAGCACCTCCATCAGCACGTCTCGGTTCTTCGACCGCGCGCTCGAGGTGGCGAAGCGCGCATCCGTACGCAGGTCCGGGCGCTCGAGGGCGCGGCAGAAGCGCTCATAGAGCTCGTCGCCGGACGCCGCGATGTTGACGTGGCCGTCCTTGGTCTCGAAGACGCCGGTGGGAATGCCGGTCGGGTGGTTGTTGCCGGCCTGGGGCGCGACCTCGCCGC
>CAMLFJ010000504.1 GCA_946479205.1 uncultured bacterium
CCGGGCTGGCCCCGCACCGCGTGGCCCAGATCGCGCGCGAGCTGACCGCGGCGGGCAGCATCGCGACGGTGGACGCGGGCGCCCACATGTTCCAGACCACGACCTACTGGCACGCGCTCGAGCCCGGAGAGCTCCTGATCTCGAACGGGCTCGCGACCATGGGCTTCGCGCTGCCCGCGGCCATCGCCGCGCAGCTCGTCCATCCCGGCCGGCGGGTCGTGTGCTTCACCGGCGACGGCGGGCTCATGATGGTGGTGTCCGAGCTCGAGACGGTGGCGCGCCTGCGCCTGCCGATCGTGATCGTGGTCTTCAACGACGCGGCGCTCTCGCTGATCGAGGTGAAGCAGGAGCAGAAGGGCTTCGAGGGCGTGTCCATGCGCTACGCGGGCCCCGACCTCATCGCCCTCGGGCGCGCCTTCGGCATCCGCGCGCTGGCCGCCACCGACGAGCCCACGCTGCACGGCGCGCTGATCGCGGCCCAGACCGCGCCGGGCCCCACTCTCATCGACGCGCGCATCGATCCGTCCGGTTACCGCACCATGCTGGAAATCGTCCGCGGCGCCCCGAAGTAAGCCGGTATACTTCGGGCCATGGGATTTCTCTCCGCGAAGGACGAGGCCGCGGTCCGGAAGGAGTTCGAGCGCGTCGGCGGGCCGGTGAAGCTCACCGTGTTCGCCTCCGAGCTGGGCGGGGAGCACAACGGTCAGACCGTGGCCCTCATCCAGGAGGTCGCGGCGCTGTCCGACCAGCTCGCGGTGACCGTGCTCAACCCGCACATCGAGCGCGACCAGGCGGCGGCCTACGGGGTCGACGAGTCGCCGGTGGTCGTGGTGGAGGGGGCGCAGGACTACGGCATCCGCTTCCTCGGCCTGCCGGGCGGCTACGAGTTCTCCAACCTGATCGATTCCATCATCGCGGTGTCCACCGGCGAAGCCGGTCTCAGCGACGAGACCAAGACCGCGCTGGCCGGGCTCACCGAGGACGTCACGATCAAGGTCTTCACGACCCCCACCTGACCCCATTGCCCCCGGGCCGTGCGCCTGGCGCAGCACATGGCGATCGCCTCCCCGAGGGTGCGGGCGGAGTGCATCGAGGCCACCGAGTTCCCCGAGCTGTCGCAGCGCTATCAGGTGATGGCCGTCCCCAAGATCGTGATCAACGACAAGGTCGGCTTCGAGGGTGCGATCCCGGAGCGTGACTTCCTGGGCGCGGTGCTCCAGGCGGTGAAGCCCGAGCCGGAGGCCTGAGCGCGATGGAAACCGTGCTGATCTTCATCGGGGTCGTGATCGGCTGGTTCGCGCTCAACCGCTGGGTCCTGCCGCGCTTCGGCATCCAGACCTGAGCTGCGCCCACCGGATGCTCCCGTGAGGAGCAGGAAGCCCAGCGCCGCGACGGCGGCAGGTAGCGCCGACCGGCTGTTCACCTACGGCACACTGATGCGGGGCTTCCGCCTGCATCGGCTGCTCTCCGGGCGCGCTGAGTTCCTCACGCGCGGGCAGGTCAGGGGGCGGATCATCGACCTCGGCTCGTATCCGGGCGCGGTACCCGATCCCGTGGCCCCGATCCACGGCGAGGTCTACCGGCTCGTGGATCCGGCGCTGTGGGCGGTGCTGGACTCGGCGGAGGGACCCCAGTATCATCGCCGGGAGGTCGCCGTCCGGAGCGAGGACGGCCGCGAGCTGGCCGCATCCATCTACTGGTACATCGGGCCGCTCGATCGGACCGTGCCCATCCCGGGGGGCGATTATCGGGCGCACGCGCCCGCGAAATCCATCTATCACCAGAGCTCGTAGGAGGCGCCCGATGCCGCTCGAGGCCGCGCAGCTGATCAAGGACGACCAGGACCATCTGATCCACCCGCTGCACCACCCGAGCGATCACCTCGAGCCGATGGTGTACGTACGCGGCCGCGGCGCGGTGCTGACCGACGTGCAGGGCCGCGAGTACATCGACGGCCTCGCCGGGCTCTGGAACGTCAACGTGGGGCACGGCCGCACCGAGCTGGCCGACGCGGCGGCGGCCCAGATCCGCGAGCTCGCCTATTACTCCGCCTACTCGGGATCGACCAATATCCCGGCCATCGAGCTGGCCTCAAAGCTGATGACGATCGCATATCCGAACATGCAGGGCGTGTTCTTCACCTCGGGCGGCGCCGAGTCCAACGAGTCCGCGTTCAAGACCGCGCGCTTCTACTGGAAGACCAAGGGCAAGCCCGACAAGGTGAAGATCATCGCGCGGAGCCTCGCGTACCACGGCGTGACACTGCAGGCGATGAGCGCCACCGGCATGGCGGCCTACTGGAAGATGTTCGAGCCGCGGGTTCCCGGCTTCGTGCATATCCCGACCTGTTATCCCTACCGACAGGAGGGCGGCAAGCCGGGGGAGACCGCGGGCCAGACCGCGGCGCGCCTCCTGGACGAGGCGATCCTTCGGGAAGGCCCGGACACGGTGGCCGCGTTCATCGCCGAGCCCATCCACGGCGGCGGGGGCGTGCTCTATCCCACCGACGACTACTTCCCGCTGGTCCGCAAGGTCTGCGACAAGCACAACGTGCTCTTCATCGCTGACGAGGTCATCACCGGCTTCTGCCGGACCGGCAAGTGGTTCGCGCTCGAGCACTGGAACGTGCTGCCAGACATCGTCTCCTTCGCGAAAGGCGTGTCCTCCGGCTACCTCCCGCTTGGCGGCATCATGGTCTCGAAGGCGATCAAGCAGGCCATGGACGAGGTGAAGCCGGAAGACAAGTGGATGCACGCCTACACCTACTCGGGGCATCCCACCTGCTGCGCGGTTGGCATCAAGAACCTCGAGATCATGGAGCGCGAGCGGCTCTGGGAGCGCGCGGCGGCCATGGGCACGCGGCTGCACAAGGGTCTCCAGCAGGCGCTCGGCGACCACAAGCACGTGGGCGACATCCGCGGCGGCAAGGGGTTGCTGGCCGCCGTCGAGCTGGTGGAGGATCGCGGAACCAAGGCGCCGTTCGGCCCCGACAAGAAGGTCGGCCAGCGTGTGCTGGCCGAGATGACCAAGCGCGGCGTGATCACGCGCGCCCGCGTCGAGCACATCTTCTTCGCCCCGCCGCTCATCGTCAGCGAGGAGCAGGTGGACCGGCTCGTCTCGGTCACCCGCGACGCGATCAAGGCCGTCACCGG
>CAMLFJ010000505.1 GCA_946479205.1 uncultured bacterium
CCGACACCAGATCGCTCCGGTCGAGGGCCACCCGGGGCCGCCGGCTCAGCCCCGCGTCCAGGAGGCGGCGGAGGTTCTCGAGGTCTAGCGGTTGGGAGGGCATATCACCGGAGCACCTCTATCAAATGCGGGGGCCCAGAAATGGCCCCCGCACTCCCCCAGTCGGCTATCGACCCGCGGCGACGGCTCACGCGAAGCGACAGCCCACCGACCCCAGCCGCGTGAACGAGGCCCGTACCGATTGGCCCGGCGTGGGACGCAGCACTTTCGAGATCGAGCCGGTGAGCACGACATCGCCCGCGCGGAGGCCACGGCCCATCCGGCCGAGCGCGTTCGCGGCCCACGCGAGCGAGACGAGGGGATTGCCCAGCACCTCGGCCGCGGTCTGGGTGGCGACGATCTGGCCGTCCTGCTCGAAGACCACGCCTTCCAGCGCCAGATCCATCCCGGTCACCGGGGTGAGCGGCCGGCCGAGCACGATGGCATTGGTGTAGACTCCGTCGGCGACGACGTCGATCCCCCGCGGGGTGCCGCTGAGCCGGAAATCGATCAGCTCGAAGGAGGGCATCGCGCCCTCCACCGCGAGCAGGGCGGACGCGGGGGTGACGCCGGGACCGGCCAGATCCGCCTTAAGCAGGAACGCGATCTCGACCTCGACCCCGATCGCGACGAAGCGCGCGAGCGGCACCGCGTCGCCGCTGGCGAAGACGCCGGAGGCGAGCATGAAGCCGAGCACCGGCTCGGTCACGCCGTGACGCTCCTGCAGCGCGGCGGTGGTGAAGCCCACCTTGTAGCCCACCACTCGCTCCCCGCGGCCGACCAGCGCCTGCTCGAGCTGCCGCTGCAGCGCGTAGGCCTGCTCGAGGGTCAGGTCCGGCGCGAGCTCGCCCACCGGGCTCACCGCGGCGCGGCCGAGTCGTCCCTTCAGCAGATGCTCGACGAGTGCGGCGCTCATGATCAGCGCGCCGCCGATCGCGGCTGCAGGCGGTCGGTCACGGTGGCGAGGACGGCGGCCGCACTCCCGCGGATCACGAGGTCGGCCTGGCCGTCGTGGGGCGTGTCGGTCAGGTTGACGATCGCCAGGGTGGCGCCCGCGTGCTTGGCATGGAGCGGCATGTAGGCGGCGGGGTAGACGACCAGGGACGAGCCCACGACCACGAAGAGATCGGCGGCCCGGGCGCGCCGTTCCGCCTCCTCCATCTCGCGGCGGGGCATGGCCTCGCCGAACATGACGGTGCGGGGTTTGATGATGCCGCCGCAGGGCGGATCGCAGAGCGGCACCGCCACGCCCGCGTCCAGCCACTCCTGCACGCGCTCCCGGTCGTACGGGCGCTCGCAGCTGAGACACCGGGCCTGGGTCGCGTTGCCGTGCAGCTCGATCACCCGGTCCGCGGGCAGGCCGGCCCGCTGGTGAAGGTTGTCGATGTTCTGGGTGATCACGCAGTCGAGCTTCCTGAGCCGCCAGAGCGTCACCAGCGCGTGGTGCGCGGGGTTGGGCTCGGCCCGGCTGATCACCGGGAAGGTGGTGCGCCCCAGCTCCCAGTAACGGCGACGGCCGCCCTCGCTCGCCATGAAGTTCTGGAAGGTGAACTCGCTGGGATCGAACCGATCCCAGATTCCCCCCGGGCTGCGGAAGTCCGGAATCCCCGACTCGGTGCTGACGCCAGCTCCGGTGAAGACGACGATGCGGCTCGAGGCTTCGACGAGCTCGGCGAGCCTCTCGAGATCGGGTCCGCTCACCCGCGGCGTTTTCCCTTCTTCTTCACCACTTTCTTGGCCGCTTTCTTCTTCGTGGCTTTAGCCGCCCGGCGCGTCGCCGGTGCCGCGCTCCGGGCTTTCGCCCTCGGGGCCCCGTAGGCGTCGTTCCGGGCCCCGACCCCGCCGCGGATCCGGGCACCGCTCCTGATGGCCTGGATCCAGCCGCCGAGGTCGGCGGCCAGCTCCGGGTAGCAGTGGTCCCGGTAGGCCTCGAGCGCGCGCAGGGCCGCCGGGTCCTTCCACGGCTTCAGGACGAACGGGGCTTCCGGATCGTGCACGTCAAACGGGGCCTCGGTCGCCATGGCCATGACGATGTACCGCCGGGTCAGCTCGGGCATCTGGACCTCCTGGTCTGGCTGTCAGGGCTGGGAGCCGCGCATGCCGGGCTCCGGTTCGGCGCCCTAGCCTACTCTGGCGCGGGCGCGGGCCGCAAGATCAGCCGAGCCCCAGAAGTCGCGGGAGGATCAGGGTGAACCACGGCACCAGGATGACGACGAGCAGCCCGACGCACATCATGTAGACGTACGGCATCATCGCGGGGGTCGCGCGGTCGCTTGGCACGTTGGCGATGCCGCACGCGATGAAGAACCCGACGCCGATCGGGGGCAGGAAGAGGCCGATGCCGGTCGCCGCCACCACCACCGTGCTGTAATGGATCACGTCGATCCCGAGCCGGGTGACCACGGGCATGAAAGTCGGCAGCAGGATGACCACCGCGGGGAGGCCCTCGAGCACCGCGCCCAGCAGGATGAAGAGCACCGCGGTGAGCACCAGGAACACGATGTTCCCGCCGGGCACCGCCAGCATCGCCTTCAGGAGCAGCTGCGGGATCTGCTCCACCGCGAGCACCCACGCCACCACCGCGGCGGTCCCCAGGAGGAAGCACACCGCGGCGGTCACCACCGCGCTGTGCACCAGGATGCGCGGCAGGTCCTTCCAGGCGATCTCGCGGTAGACGAAGACGCCCACGATGAACGCGTAGAGCACCGCGAGCACCGCGGCCTCGGTCGGCGTGACCACCCCGCCGAGAATGCCGCCGAAGATGATGGCGGGCAGCCCGAGCGGGATCACCGCGTCGGTGAACGCGCGGCCCACCGCGCCCCAGGTCACGCGCTCGCGCGCCTCGATGCCGCTCCGGCGGGCGTCGAACCAGATGTAGACCATGATCGCCAGCGCGATGACCACCGCGGGCACGAAGCCCGCCGCGAACAGCGCGGCCACCGACACGTTCGCGACCGAGCCGATGACGATCATCAGGATGCAGGGCGGCACCAGGATGCCCATCGCGGATGCGGCGGACACCACCGCCACCGCTTGCTCCGGCCGGTAGCCGGCCCGCAGCATGGGCGGGATCATGGTGGAGCCGATGGCCGAGACGTCGGCCACCGTCG
>CAMLFJ010000506.1 GCA_946479205.1 uncultured bacterium
AGAAGCTGCAGGAGTCGACGGGTCGCGCCGCCAAGGAGATCGAGCAGGCGGCCAGTGGCTACATGAGCCGCATGAAGGACCTCTACTCGCGCTAGGGCTCGTCCGCTAGGTCGCGGCGGCGGGGACCGGGGTGCCGGTTCCCGCCGTCTCGGCGGCGTCGGTCGCGTGGAGCAGCTCGGCGAACGACGCCTTCAAGCACTCAACGTAGAGCCAGACGTCGGGCACCCGCTGCGGGTCCACCGTCACCCCGATGGTCAGCCGCTGGTCGTAGGTGAGGATCGCGTTCACCAGGCCCACCTCGCTCGCGAGCGGGATGAGCGGGCACCAGCCGATCAGCTTGTGCCCCGAGAGGTAGAGCGGGATCTGCGGCCCCGGCACATTGGTCGAGACCGTGTTCAGCAAGGTGTTCGGCACCGTGAGCTGCCCGGCGACCGCCTGCACCGCGGGAGGCACGCGGTCCATCAGGTGGGTCATCTCGTAGAGCCCGCCCGCCTGGTCCTGGTCCTTGAGGCGCGTCATCGCCTCGCGCTCCGCGGCCAGCCGAGCCACCGGATCGAGCACGCCCACGTGGAGCGGCGCGAAGATCATGGACACCAGGTTGCCGAGGGCGCCGCGCTCGTCGGGGCGCCGCATGCTCACCGGGCACATCGCGCGGATCTCGACGCCGTCGGTCGGCAGGCCGAGGGCGCGCAGGTACCGGCCCATGCCGCCCGCGATCACGGTCAGCACCACGTCGTTCACGGTGCCGCCCAGCACCGACTTGACGCGCCGGAACTCGCCGAACGGAAACTCCGCCCACCCGAACCGCCGCTCGGTGGAGATCGGGCCGTTGAACGGCACGCGCGGGGCCGGGCGCAGCAGGTTGGGCGCCGAGGTGCCCACCGCGCCCGCGAGCTGCCGCAGCCGCGCCTCCAGCTCGGTCGGCCGGAGCAGGCGGAAGGCGTCGTCGGTGATCGCCTGGGTCACCTCGGTGAGCCGGTCCTTCACCGCGTCCTGCAGGAGCGCGAGCGAGTCGGGGATCGCCCGGGGCTGCCAGGGCGTGGACGGCGGCGCGGGCGGGGGGGCGTCCGGCTTGAGATCGTGGAGCACCATGGTGAGATCCACGCCGGAGACGCCGTCGATCATCGCGTGGTGCACCTTCCAGATCACCGCGGTATTGCCGTCGGCGCGGCCGTGGATCACGATCAGCTTCCAGAGCGGATGCTCGCGGTCGAGCATGCCCGCGAAGGCCCGGCCGCCGATCTCCGAGAGCACGCGGTCGTCACCCGGCGGCGGCAGCGTCACCTCCGCCACGTGATTGCGGATGTCGAAGGCGGCATCGTCCTCCCAGGTCGGATGCGCCACCGCGAAGAGCGGGAACACCACCTTCTGCCGGTACCGCGGCAGCAGGTGCAGGCGGTCCTCCAGGGCCCGCACCAGCGTGGCGAGCGGGAGGCGGCCCTCGTAGACCATGGAGCCGCCCACGTGCATGGGCTGCGCGGGCTTCTCGGCGTAGAGGAAGGTGGCGTCGATCGTCGTGAGGCGACGGTGTAGCGCCATGCGGCTCGCTCCGGGGCGGGGGGCTACGCGGGGGTCGGTTGCGGCGCGCGCGCCAGGTGGCGCGCGATGGCCCGGTACGCGCCGGGATTGGCGACGAGCGCCACGTGCGTGCCGGTCACCTCCACGTCGGTCGCGGGATCGTCGTTCACGCAGACCCGCCAGTCCACGATGCCGTCGGTCTTCGTGTACACCGCGAGCTGCGGCACCGAGGCGGGGATGGCCGTCGCGAGGCCCGTCACCGCCTCGCAGCGGCAGAAGCCGGTGTAGCAATCGGGCCGGTCCTCGCGTCGGACCTGCTCGCGCACGCGATCGGAGGCCGCCAGCACGAGCGGATGCGAGCGCACGCCGCGGAAGGGCGAGCCGAGCGTCACGACCGAGGCGACCAGCGCGGGTCGGCGCGCGGCCAGCGATCGCGCGAGCAGGCCGCCCAGGCTGTGGCCGATCAGGTGCACCGGCCGGCCGGTGGCGGCCCGCGCCGTGTCGACCGTCTCGAGGAGACGTCGTGACAGGAGATCCAGGCACTCGGCGTTGCGCCCGATGCGCGAGAGGTAGGGGCGGTAGCCGAGCCGGGCCAGCCAGCCGTAGAGCTCGAGCAGGTACCAGTCGGTGCCGAGGAAGCCGGGCACGAGCACCGCCGCCGAACCGTCGCCGCGGGGCACGCCGCACCCGTAGAAGACGGGCGAGGTGCGCAGGGCGAGCCAGTCGAGCCCGGCCAGACCCTCGCGCCAGATGGGCACGGGAGCCGGCCGCTGATCCCGCGTGAAGCCTGGGGACGGCGCTGTCGCCATGGCCCGATGCTATCATCTCCGCATGATTGCCGCCGTCCTTCGTGGCCCCCGCTCGCTCGCCATCACGACCGTCCCGTCGCCCACGCCGGGCCCGAACGATGCGGTCATCCGGGTCACCGCGGCCGGGCTCTGCGGCACCGACTACCGCATCTGGACGGGGGAGCGGCCGGTGCGCTACCCGCTCGTGATGGGCCACGAGTTCGTGGGCACGGTGGCCGCGATCGGGAGCGCGGTCCGCAACATCGCGGTCGGCCAGGCGGTGGCGGTGGAGCCCAACTACTCGTGCGGGAGCTGCGCGCTCTGCCGGGAGGGCAACCGCAACCTGTGCCTCTCGCGCGTGGCGGTCGGTATCGACGTGGACGGCGGATTCGCCCAGGAGGCGACGGTTCCCGCCCGCTGCTGCTGGCCGGCGCCCGCCGGTCTCTCCACCGAGCGCCTGCTGATGGCCGAGCCACTCGCGGTGGTGGTGCGCGCGGTCGGCCGCGCCGCGCCGGCGGCCGGCGAGACCGCGGCGGTGCTCGGGGTGGGCTCGCTCGGGCTGCTCGCGGTGCAGGTGTTGCGCGCCCGCGGTTGCCGCGTGCTCGCGGTGGCGCGGTCCACCCGGCGTCTCGATCTGGCGCGCGAGCTCGGCGCGGAGGCGGTCGCGCTCTCGGGGGCCGACGACGACACCGCGGCCGCGCGCGCCTTCTCCGGACGCGAAGGCGTGGACCTGGTGATCGAGACTGCCGGCACCGCGCTGGCGGTGGAGCAGGCGGTCAACATGTGCCGTCCCGGCGGGCGCGTGGTGCTCACCGGGCTGCCGCACGA
>CAMLFJ010000507.1 GCA_946479205.1 uncultured bacterium
AACTGGCCGCCCAAGATCGCCGAGTTCATCGAGACCATGCAGTCGGAGATCGTGGTGCCGTTCGCGTTCCTGCCCGACCTCAAGCCCGGCAAGATGGGCCCGTTCTTCGAGATGCGCTACTACGCGATGAAGGCGGGCACGCTGCCGGACCTGATCAAGCGCTGGGAGTCGAAGATCGAGGAGCGCGTCAAGATGTCGCCGATCGCGCTGGCCGGGCACGTCGAGCACGGCGAGGCCAACCGCTTCATCCACATCTGGGCCTACAAGAGCATGGACGAGCGGACCGCGGTGCGAAACAAGGCGCGCGAGATGGGCGTGTGGCCGCCCCCGGGCGGCGCCGACACCCTGCTCACGATGGCCAACAAGATCATGATGCCGGCGGCCTTCTCGCCCGTTCAGTAGCGGGCGTTCAGGCGGTCGGCAAGCCGTCCAGGAAGTCCAGCAGCACGCGGTTGAAGGCCTCCGGCTGGTCGAGGTTCGAGGAGTGTCCGGCGCCCCGGATGACCTCGAGCCTCGCCCCGGGGATCTTCTTCGCCATGTACTCGCAGGGGGCGAGAAACGGCTGGTCCTGATCGCCGACGATGACCAGGGTCGGCACCCGGATCCCCGCGAGCCCGTCGATCACCCGCGAGCCCTCCTGCGCGAGCATGCCGCGCGCGGCGTGGGCCAGGCCCTGGGCCGAGCGGTGCAGGCTCGCCGACTCCCGGACCTCGCGGCTCTTGCCGAGGGCCTCGAGTCCGCGCGTCTCCAGCGACTCCGCGCGCTCGCGGGCGCGCGCGTTCCACGCCTCGCGCGCGTCCGCGTTGCGGTAGCCGGGGCCCGAGTCGCAGATCACGAGGGCGCGGGTCATCCCCGGATGCTCGAGCGCGAAGCCGAGCGAGGCGTACCCGCCGAGGGAGAGCCCGCCGATCACCGCCCGCTCCACTCCCAGGTGGCCGAGCAGGGCCTTCATGTCCGCGATGGTGAGCCCGGCCGAATAGCGCGCGGGATCCGCCGGGCTCTCGGTGGCGCCGTGCCCGCGCATGCTCCAGCTGATGACGCGGTAGCGGTCGCCCAGCGCGCGGTGCTGATCGTCCCACATGCGGCGGGTGGCGGAGTAGCCGTGGCTCAGGAGCACGACGGGGCCGGCCCCGCTCGCCTCGTAGTCGATCTCGATGCCGTTCAGATTCGCTCGCGCCATCGGGAGTCGCTCCTTTCGAGCCGGAATGCGACCGAGTATGCCAGAATCGCCCCATGCACACCATCCGGCGGAGCGGCGCGTGGTGGGCGATCGGGGCGATCATCGTGGCCATGACCGGAGTGCCCGGCCAGGCGGGGGCGCAGGAGCTGACCGAGCTGTCGGCGGTGGAGGCGGCCGCGCGGATCCGGGCCGGAACGCTCCGGAGCGAGGACCTGGTGAGGGCCCTCGTGGACATGGCCGAGCGCCGGCGCGACCTCAACGCCTTCATCGCCTTCGAGGGCGAGCACGCACTCGCGGCCGCGCGGCGCGCGGACGGGCTGGCCGCCCGCAAGAGCTTCGCGGGACCGCTGCACGGGGTGCCCATCGTGGTGAAGGACAACATCCACGTGGCCGGCCTGCCCAACTCGGCGGGGACGCCCGGGCTCCGGGCCTTCGTGCCCGCCCGCAACGCGCCGGTCGCCGAGAAGCTGATCCGCGCGGGGGCGATCGTGCTCGGCAAGACCAACATGCACGAGCTCGCCTTCGGCATCACCAGCAACAACGCGGCGTTCGGTCCCGCGCGCAACGCCTACGACGCCTCGCGCATCGCGGGCGGCTCCTCGGGCGGCACCGGCAATGCCATCGCCGCGCGGATGGCCCCGGCCGGGCTCGGCTCCGACACCGGCGGCTCGGTGCGCATCCCCGCCGCGCTCAACGGCATCAGCGGGCTCCGGCCGACCCTGGGGCGCTACTCGCAGGAGGGCATCACGCCCATCGCCCACACGCGCGACACCGCGGGACCGATGGCGCGCGAGGTCGCCGACCTGGTGCTGCTCGACACCATCATCACCGGCGCCCGCGACAAGGTGGTCCCGGCCCCGCTGAGCGGCCTGCGGGTGGGCGTCCCCCGCGCGGTGTTCTGGAGGAACCTCGACCCGGAGACCGAGCGGCTGGCGACCGCGGCCCTCGATCGGCTGCGGGGTGAGGGTGCCGTCGTGGTGGACGTGGAGATGGCCGGCCTCCCGGAGCTCAACGGCAAGGTCAGCTTCCCGGTCGCCCTCTACGAGGCCAACGTGGACCTGACCCGCTACCTCAAGCGGTACCGCATTCCGCTCGACCTCAAGGGGCTGGCCGAGCGCATCGCGAGCCCGGACGTGAAGGGCCTGTTCGCGAGCGCCATCGTGCCCGGGGCGAAGGACGCGATCCCGGAGAAGGTCTACCGCGACGCGCTCGCCACCCGGCCGGCGCTCCAGCGCCTCTACGCCGAGACGTTCAAGACCCACGGCATCGCGGCGCTCGTGTTCCCCACGACCCCGCTGCCCGCCGCGCCGGTGGGCGACGACCAGACCACGAAGCTGAACGGGGCGGACGTGCCGACCTTTCCCACCTTCATCCAGAACACCGATCCGGGCAGCAACGCGGGCATCCCCGGCCTCACCGTGCCGATCGGGCGCACCGGGGCCGGCCTGCCGGTGGGGCTCGCGCTGGACGGGCCCGCGGGCAGCGACCGGCGCCTGCTCGGCATCGGGCTCGCGCTGGAGAGGCTGTTCGGCCGCCTGCCCGCGCCCTGAGGAGGTTGTCATGAGACTGCTGAGCCCCGACGAGATGACCCGGCTCCTGCCGGCCGAGACGCACGCCTTCCGCGGGCCGGTGCCCACCCAGATCGTGTCGAGCGAGGAGTATTTCCCGACGCCCCAGACCACCGCGCAGCGGGAAGTCGAAGCGCGGCTCAAGGCGCTCGGCGACGAGCTCGGCGCGCGGCAGGGCGTGAGCCGCCGCGCGTTCTTCCGCACCGCGGCGGGCATGGCGGCCGCCTACGTGGCCATGAACGAGGTCTACGGGCCGCTCTTCGCGGCCACCCGCGCGGAGGCCGCCGACAAGGACATGGCCGCGGAGCGGGCGAAGGCGCTCGCGGGACAGTTCATCATGGACACGCACACCCACTTCCTCAAGGACGACACGCGCCTCACCGG
>CAMLFJ010000508.1 GCA_946479205.1 uncultured bacterium
GCCATCAGCATGCTCCAGGTGACGCGGTTGGGGTAGCCGACCATCGGGTAGGTGAGCAGGTGGCCGGTGTTGGCCGCGAACGTGATGCCGACCGGCCGGTCGCCGAAGGTGGAGGCCCACCAGCCGATCGCGATCATCACGCCGACCGCGGCGCCGCTGGCGGGCCACGGCCACTTGCCGTGCTCGGGCTCGCGCCGGCCTCGCATCAACCAGACGCCGATTCCCACCGCGAGCAACGCGATCACGATCCACGGGGAGAGCCCCACGAGATTGGCCAGCGTCGGAGCCGCGCCATCGCCGACCGTGAGCGCGGGCTTCTGCAGCGCGGTGCGGATGGGCGCGAGCAGGCCCACGCCGGCAGTGGTGGCGCCGATGGCGAAGCCCACCAGCACCACCCACGCGCCGACCGCGCCTTCGCCCACGCGATACCAGGTGCTGCCCGAGCAGCCGCCGGAGAGGATCATGCCCACGCCGAAGAGCAGGCCGCCCACGATGTTCGACATCCAGCGCAGCGGGCGCAGGGGGATGTCCACCAGCCCCAGCGCCTCGATCACCTGCACACCCACCATCGCCACCAGCAGGGCGAGGAGGTAGGCGCGCAGGATGGTGCCGTCGCGCATCAGCACCGCGTTGGAGAGCGCGCGGGTGAGGCAGAAGCCGCCGCGCTGGATGACGTAGCCGAAGATGGCGCCGGTGCCGAGGGCCGAGACCGCGAGCATCCAGGGGAGCTCGTCCATGGCCCGCCATGCTAGCGAAAAGCCCAATGGCAGTCAAAGGCTCGTGAAAATTAGCTTTTCGATCGGACAGGTGCTACGGTCAATGCCATGGCGACCGGCTCTCGTGAACGGATCGTGCGCACGACGCCCGTCCTCGGCCTCATCTTGCTCGCGGCCGCGGCGGCCGGCTGCGGCACCGCCGAGAAGGCGCGTCGCGAAGCGGAGATGGCCGCGCTGGTCAAGCAGGTCGAGGAGCTGAAGAAGGGACAGGATCAGATCGGCAAGGACGTGGGCAAGCTGGCCGGCGAGCTGAAGGCGCTCGACGCGCAGGCCGCGTTCCTGGTCGGGGAGACCAAGGCGGCGGCCACCGATCGCGACCAGGTCAAGGCGGCGGTCCAGCAGCAGGACAGCGCGCTGCGGTCGCTCCGCTCCGGGCTCGACGAGACGAATCAGAAGCTGGCGGCGCTGAGCGTGCCGCCGCCCGCGCCGGCGGCCGCGCCGAAGGCGGCGGCCGCGGCGCCCGGGCGCGAGGCGACCGCCGAGAAGCTCTACGCGACCGCGATGGCCAGCTTCCGCGCCGACGAGCACGGCCAGGCGGTGCTCGAGTTCACCGAGCTCATCGACAAGTTCCCCAAGCACAACCTGGCCGCGAGCGCCCAGTACTGGATCGGCGAGGCGTACTATCGCCAGCGCGACTTCAACCAGGCGGTCACCGAGTTCCAGAAGGTCCCCGATCTCTACCCGCAGAGCGCGCCGGTCCCGGAGGCGCTGCTCAAGCTCGGCATGTGCTACCGCGCTCTGCACGACGTGCCGCGCGCGCGAGAGACGTGGGAACAGGTGGTGAAGTCGCACCCGCGCACCGAGGCCGCCACCCAGGCGCGCGCGCTGCTCGCCTCCCTCGGTGGCGCCCGCTCGCCGCGGTGATCGAACCCGCCCGGTTTTGCCCCAATTTGACGCTCCGGTATACTGAGACGCACTGCTCGATTCGGAGATCGTGATCGGCGAGGGGGAGTGACTTCCGTGATACATGAGCGTATCCACGACGAGGCGGCGCGAAGCGACGGCACCATGCCGCGCGCGCTCACGCGGGTGGACGCCGGCTATCCCGCGCGCCTCGCGGAGGTTCCCGACGCGCCCGCCACGCTCCACGTGCGCGGCGCGCTGGTCGACGCGGACGCGCTCGCGGTGGCGATCGTGGGCTCGCGCCGGGCGACGCCCTACGGCCTCGAGGTCGCGGAGACGCTCGCGGCGGATCTCGCCGCGCGCGGGGTCACCATCGTGAGCGGGCTCGCACGCGGGATCGACAGCGCGGCGCACCGCGGGGCGCTGCGGGTCGGCGGTCGCACCCTCGCGGTGCTGGGGTCGGGGGTGGACGTGATCTACCCGCCCGAGAACCGACGGCTCGCCGACGAGATCGCGGCGCGCGGCGCGCTGCTCTCCCAGTTCGCGCCGGGGACTCCGCCGCTCCCGCAGAATTTCCCGACCCGAAACCAGGTCATCGCCGCGCTGTCGCTCGCGGTGGTGGTCGTCGAGGCCGCCGAGAAGAGCGGCTCCCTCATCACCGCGCGTCTTGCCGCCGAGCTCGGTCGCGAGGTGCTGGCGGTGCCCGGCCGCGTCACCGCGCTCGAGAGTCGCGGCGCCAACCGGCTGATCCAGGACGGTGCGCACGTGGCGATGGGCTGGGAGGACGTGGTGGCGGTCTTGCCCGAGCGCTGGAAGACCGAGGTCGTTTCGGATCGCGTACTTGCGGCCCGACTTGCAGCGAAAGGCGATGCCGACGCATCTAACACGTCGGAGGTCGGCCCGGCCGGGCGCCAGCTGCTCGCCCTGCTCGGCGAGGATCCGGTCGACATCGACCAGGTGATCGAGCGGAGCGGCCTGGGGGCGGGGCGGGTGTCGGCCGCGCTGCTGGACCTGGAGCTGGAGGGGCGCGTGCGTCAGATCGAGGGCAAGCGGTTCGTCCGGGTCGGACGAGGATAGGAGCCACCGGGTGGCGACGGTGAAACGAGCGCTGGTGGTGGTGGAGTCGCCCACCAAGGTCAAGACGATCCAGAAGTATCTGGACTCGAAATACGTCGTCAAGGCCTCGATGGGCCACGTCCGCGATCTGCCCAAGTCCAAGCTCGGGGTGGACGAGAAGAAGGGCTTCAAGCCGGAGTACAAGGTGCTGCCGGCCAAGAAGAAGGTGCTCGACGAGCTGAAGAAGGCGGCCGAGAAGGTGGACGCGCTCTACATCGCGACCGACCCGGACCGGGAGGGGGAGGCCATCGGCTGGCACCTCGCCCAGGAGCTCGGCATCAGCAAGGCCAAGACCCACCGGATCATGTTCAACGAGATCACGGAGCGCGCGGTCAAGGCCGCCTTCCTGAACCCCGGCAAGAT
>CAMLFJ010000509.1 GCA_946479205.1 uncultured bacterium
TTGTCCTGCCAGGACCAGCGCTCGGCCAGCGCGGGGATGACGGTGTCCACGCTCTCGAGCCCTTTGAGGGGATCGAAGAACACCAGGTTCGAGTAGCACGGCGACATCGGCCACGTGTTCGACACGGTGGCCGACTCGTGGATGATCAGCCCCGGCGGATCCTCGATCAGCACCGTGTTGAGGATGCCGCCGCGCTTGGGCTTGGCCCCCTGGGCCGAGGCGGTGGAGCCGAGGAGCGCGACCGCGGCCACCAGGGCGGCCAGGCCGAGGACGAAGAGCGGGAGCGAGCGTCGCGACATGAAGGTCTCCATGGGACGGGGCTAGTGCATCACGAGGCCACCGGTGACGTTGATGGCCTGGCCGGTCATGTAGGAGGACTTGCTGGAGGCGAGGAAGCCCACGAGGTTGGCCACGTCCTCCGCGGTCTCGATGCGGCCCAGCGGGATCTGCTCCACGCGCTGCTTGAGATACTCGCCCGGCTTGAGGCCGAAGAGCTTCTCCCCCGCCTCGCGGTCGATCTGGAAGATCATGTCGGTTTCCACGATGCCGGGGCACACGCAGTTGGCGCGGATGCCGTCGGCGGCGTGGGCCAGGGCCAGGCTCTTGGTCATGCTGATCACCGCGGCCTTGGTGATGCCGTACACCAGCGAGGTCTTGAGCCCGATCTTGCCCGCCATGGAGGCCAGGCTGATGATGTTGCCGCGCCTGGCTCGGACCATGTGGCGCAGCACCGCCTGGCTCGCGAAGAAGACGCCCTTGGCGTTGACCGCGAGCAGGCGGTCCCAGTCGTCCTCGGTCACGTCCACGGTGTGGGCCGAGCGGTGGATGCCCGCGTTGTTCACCAGGATGTCGATGCGCCCGAGCTCGGCCATCGTGCGGTCCGCCATCGCCTGCAGGTCGGCCATGCGGGTGACGTCGGTGCGGAGGGCGAGCGCGCGGCGCCCGAGCTTGCGCACCTCGTCCGCGGTGCGCGTGCCGGTCGCCTCGTCCATCTCGGCCACCACGATGTCGGCCCCCATGCCCGCGAGCTCCAGCGCGATGGCGCGCCCGATATTGCGCCCCGCGCCGGTGACGATCGCGGCCTGTCCCTGGAGGTCCATCTGGGTGCCGGCCATCTCAGCAGCAGCCGCCGGCGATGGTCGCCTTCGTCCGCTGGATCAGCTCGAGGCGCACGTCGTCCGGGGCCTGGACGAAGCAGATGCGGGGGCCTCCGGGGATCTCGATCGGCCCTTCCAGCAGCTTGGCCCCCAGGCCTTCGAGGCGCTTGATGTCGGCCTCGAGGTTCTCGGAGTCGAAGCCGAAGTGCTCGAGGCCGTGGTGCGCCTTTGCGTCGCCCGCGCCCAGCTTCTCGTTGGTGCGCGCGCCCGAGATGTTGACGGGGGTGCCGTCCTCGCTCTGGCAGCGTACGAAGCGATCGCCGAAGACCCGCGTCTCGTCGGACAGGATCTTGAACGCGAAGGCCGTCACGTACCAGTCGGCGGTCTTGCGGGGGTCGGAGGCCTTCAGATGGATGTGGTTGATCCGGTAGGGCATGGCGGTGTCCTTTCGGCTGAGGTATCGTCGGTGCCGCTCGGCGCTCGGTGGTGCCGCGGTAGAGAATAGTAGGACCCGCCCGCCGGTTCAAGGACCGGCGCGCTCAAGAGGAGCGATTCATGGACATCGGCTGCCATCTTCCCAACCAGGGGCCCCTGGCCAATGGCGAGGCGCTCACGCGCTTCTGCCGCGAGGCCGAGCAGCGGAAGGTCGCGTCGCTGTGGGTCAGCGACCACGTCATCTTCCCGCGCACCGCCACCGGCAGCTACCCGGGCGGGCGCTTCCCGCATCCGCCCGACAAGCCCTACCTCGAGCCGGTGACGGTCCTGGCCGCGGCGGCGGTGTCCACGACACGCGCGCGCCTCGGCGCCTCCGTGTTCATCCTGGGGCACCGCCATCCGGTGGTGATGGCCAAGATGCTCACCAGCATCGACGCGCTCTCCAACGGCCGGCTCATCTGCGGCGTCGGGGTCGGCTGGTGGAAGGAAGAGCTCGAGATCCTGGGCGTGCCCTTCCACGCCCGCGGCCGCCACGGCGACGAGATCCTGCGCGCGTTCAAGGCGCTGTGGACCGAGGACAACCCGCGCCTGGACGGCGAGTTCTTCCACTTCCACGAGCTCGGCTTCGCGCCCAAGCCGGTGCAGAAGCCGCACCCGCCGATCTGGGTGGGCGGCGACAGCCCGGGCGCGTTCCGGCGCGTGGTCACGCTGGGCGACGGCTGGCACGCGACGTCCAAGGACCCCGCGCAGCTCCGCGAAGGCCTGGGGCGCCTGGGCAAGGTCGCCGATCAGCACAAGCGCGACATGAAGACGATCGACATCTCGGTGCGCTACAGCCTGCCCGACACGCTGATCGCGGGCGGGCCCCAGCAGGCCATCGACGAGCTCGCCGGCTACAAGCGCCTCGGCCTGAGCCATGTCCTGATCGACTTCCGCCGCGACGACCTCGCCCGGATGCTCGAGCTCCTCGAGCTCGTCACCGCCACCATCCGCCCCGCCGTGGAGAAAGCCTAGGCTGGGGTCAGGTCTTACATTCCGACAAATGTGTGAATGTAAGACCTGACCCCGCCGGGAGTTACTTGATCAGGCCGTAGAAGCGGCCCGCGTTCTCGCAGGTCATCTTGTGCATGACGTCGGCGGGCAGGTGGCCGAACTGCTCGGCGATGTACTTGGAGGAGTCGGGCCACACGCCGTCGCCGTGCGGGTAGTCGGAGCCCCACATGAGCGTCTCCACGCCCATGTCGTCGATCAGCTTGGTGCCGATGCGGTCGAACTGGAAGGTGGCCTTGCACTGCCGCCGCCAGTAGTCGCTCGGCTTCATCTTGAGGCCGAGATCGGTGAAGCGGTCCTCCCACTCGAAGTCCATGCGGTCGAGCGCGTAGGGCACCCAGCCGATGCCGCTCTCGCCGAAGGCGATGCGCACGTTGGGATAGCGCTCGAGCACCGCGGCCCCGATGATCGCGGCCAGGATGTTGACCAGGTTCATCTGGAACGCGGACACCACCGTGAAGAAGGCGGCCCGCCGGGTGAGGCCGGTCTGCTTATCCAGCACGCCGGGCGGCAG
>CAMLFJ010000510.1 GCA_946479205.1 uncultured bacterium
CGGAAGGCACGCTCACGATCGCGATGCACTTCAGCCCGGTCACGCGGTGGCTCGATCCCGCCGATGGCGAGAGCACGATCACGCCCTTCCTGCTGCTCTACGTGCTCCACGACGGGCTGGTCAAGCCGATGCCGGGCGTGGGCTCGGGGCCGAGCCTGGCGCAGTCGTGGGCGATGGCGAAGGACATGCTCTCCGCCGAGTTCGTGCTGCGCCCCGCGAAATTCCACAACGGCGAGCCGGTCACCGCGGAGGACGTGAAGTTCTCCTTCGAGCGCTACCGGGGCGGCGCGGCCAAGGTGCTGAAGGACGCGGTCAAGGAGATCCAGACGCCCGCGCCGAACCGGGTGCGGTTCGTGTTCAAGCAGGCGTGGCCCGACTTCGGCGCCTTCTACGGCACGTTCGTGGCGAGCGCGGGCTGGGTGGTTCCGAAGAAGTACTTCGAGAGCGTCGGCGAGGAAGGCTTCCGCAAGGCGCCGGTGGGCGCGGGCCCGTACAAGTTCGTGAGCTTCAACCCGGGCGTGGAGCTGGTCGTCGAGGCCTTCGACGGCTACTGGCGCAAGACGCCGTCCATCAAGAGGATCGTCTTCCGCAGCCTGCCCGACGAGACCACCCGCGCCGCGGCGCTCAAGAGCGGCGAGGTGGACCTGGCCATGCTGCTGACCGGGCCGATCGCGCAGGACATCAAGCGCACGCCGGGCATGCGCCTGGCCGCGCCGCTGCTCGGCATCTTCTGGCTCGACTTCCCGGACCAGTGGGATCCCAAATCGCCCTGGGCCGACAAGCGGGTGCGGCTGGCCGCGAGCCTGGCGCTCGACCGGCAGGCCCTGAACGAGGCGGAGACCCTCGGTCTCTCGCGTCCCGTGGGCAGCACCGTCCCGCGTGAGTTCGAGTTCGCCCTGCCCTTCGAGCCCCATCCCCACGATCCGGCCCGGGCGAGGAAGCTCCTGGCCGAGGCGGGATATCCGAGCGGCTTCGACGGCGGCGAGCTGACCCCGTTCCCGCCCTACAACTCGATGGGCGAGACCATCCAGGGGTGGCTGCAGGCGGTGGGCATCCGCACCCGCGTGCGCAGCATGGAGCGCGGCGCGTTCATGACGTCGTGGCGGGAGAAGAAGCTCAAGGGCGTGGTGCTGACGATCAGCGGTGTCTCCGGCAACGCGGCGACGCGGCTCGAATCGTTCGTCACGAAGAACGGGGCCTTCGCCTACGGAGCGCTGCCGGAAGTGGACGATCTCTTCCGCCGGCAGGCCGGCGAGCTCGACCGGAAGAAGCGCGAGGCGATCCTGCACCAGATCCAGCGCATCCTGAACGAGCAGGTCACCCAGGCGCCGGTCTATCACCTGGGGTTTCCGATCGGCGTCGGGCCGCGCGTGGACGACATCATGGCCACCGCGATCCCGGGCTTTTACATGTCACCGTACGAGGACCTCAAGCTCCGGGCGCGCTGACGAAACGTCCGCCGTTTGGGGTATCATGTCGGGCAGTGCATAGAGACCCTGCCAGAAGAGGTGAGACCACACTGATGCGATACGAAGCACCGGATTCACTGGACGGAGCGGTAGCCCTGCTGGCCGGAGCCCAGGGCGAGGCGCGGGTGCTGGCCGGGGGGACGGACCTCCTGGTGCAGATGCGGGCCGACGTGGTGACCCCCGACCTCATCGTGGACATCAAGAAGATCAAGGAGACGCGCACGGTCACCGAGGAGAAGGGGGGCTGGCGCATCGGGGCCGCGGTGACGGGCGCCGAGCTCAAGGACCATACCCGGCTCAAGCAGGCGTGGCCCGGGGTGGTGGAGGCCGCCAACCTCATCGGCTCCACCCAGGTGCAGGGCCGGGCCACGATGGGCGGCAACCTCTGCAACGGCTCGCCGGCCGCCGACAGCGTGCCCGCCCTGATCGCGGCGGGGGCGGTGGCCACCCTGGTCGGGCCCAAGGGGCGGCGCGACCTGCCGGTCGAGGACGTCATGCTCGGGCCCCGCAAGCTGGCGCTGACCAAGGGCGAGATCGTCGTATCCTTCTTATTGCCTCCCCGGCCGGCCCGCTCTGGCGATGCCTACCTGCGCTTCATCCCGCGCACGGAGATGGACATCGCGGTGGTGGGGACGGGGGTCAGCCTGAGCCTCGACGCGGGCGGCACGATCACCGCGGCGCGGGTCAGCCTGGGCGCGGTGGCGGCCCGGGTTCTGCTGGTGGCTGAGGCGGCCCAGGCCATCATCGGGAGCCGGCTCGACAAGCCGGCGCAGGATCGGCTCGAGGCGGCGGCGCGGGCGGCCTGCCGGCCGATCGACGACAAGCGAGGCACCATCGAATTCCGTACCGACGTGGCGGCCGTGCTGACCCGGCGGACTGCCCTGATCGCGCTGGACCGAGCGAGGGCGAACTGATGGCCAAGCATCACATCCAGGCAACCGTGAATGGCGACCCGGCCGAGTTCCTGTGCGAGACGGAGGACACGCTGCTCGACGTGCTCCGCGACACGCTCGATTTGACCGGGAGCAAGGAAGGCTGCTCCTCCGGCGACTGCGGAGCGTGCAGCGTGATGCTGGACGGCCGGCTGGTCTGCTCCTGCCTCGTGCTGGGCTGCGAGGTGAGCGGCCGGAAGATCGAGACCATCGAGGGGCTGGCCAAGGGTGAATCGCTGCATCCGCTGCAGCGGCGCTTCCTGGAGGCGGCCGCGCTCCAGTGCGGCATCTGCACGCCGGGCTTCCTGGTGGCGTCGAAGGCGCTGCTCGAGAAGAACCCGAATCCCAGCGAGCACGAGGTCCGGTTCTGGCTGGCCGGTAACCTCTGCCGGTGCACCGGGTATGACAAGATCGTGACCGCGGTGATGGACACGGCCGCGGCGATGAGAAAGGGATAAAGATGGCCGAGACCAACGGACATACCAACGGGAAGCACTACGTCGGCACCCGCACCGTCCGCCCGGACGGGGTGGACAAGGTCACCGGGCGGGCGCGCTTCGGCGCCGACTTCAACCTGCCCGGCCAGCTCATTGGCCGCGTGCTGCGCAGCCCGCACGCGCACGCCCGCATCATCTCGATCGACACGTCCAAGGCCGAGGCGCTGCCCGGCGTGAAGGCGGTCATCAC
>CAMLFJ010000511.1 GCA_946479205.1 uncultured bacterium
CGGTCGGCGCGTGGGTGCGCCTCGAGCGCGACGCGGCGGCGCGCGTGGCGGTGCAGCGCGACATCGAGGCCCGCGAGGGGCGCTTCATGGGCGCGCTCCACGGGGTGCCGATCGCGCTCAAGGACGTCTTCGACGCGGCCGGCGTGCCCACCACCGCGGGCGCGCCCGCCTGGGCCACCCGGACCCCGGCGGCGGACGCGCCGTCGGTCGCGGCGCTGCGCGGCGCGGGGGCGGTGCCCATGGGCAAGCTCGTCACCACGCCCTTCGCCTATCTCGATCCCTCGGTCACGCGCAACCCGTGGAATCCCGAGCACACCCCGGGCGGCTCCTCCAGCGGGCCCGCCGCCGCGGTCGCCGCGCGCATGGTGCCACTCGCGCTTGGATCGCAGACGGTGGGCTCGGTGCTGCGGCCGGCCGCGTACTGCGGTGTCGTCGGGCTGAAGCCCACCCACGGGCGGATCAGCGCGGCGGGCGTGCTCGAGCTGGCGGGCAGCCTGGATCACGTGGGGGTCTTCGCGCGGGCGGTGGAGGACTGCGCGCTCGCGCTCGCGGTGCTGGCCGGCGGCGATCCTGCGCCGGACGACTACGTGGGCGCGGTGACCGAACCGGCCGCGCCCCGCCTGGGCGTGCTCGCGTCGTTCCTCGGCCGCGCGACCCCCGAGATGGGCAAGCACCTCGAGGCGGTCACGCGGGGCCTCGCGGCCGCCGGGGCCCGCCTCGACGAGGTGGGGTTGCCCGCCGCGTTCGCGTCCGTCTACGACGTGGGCGCCACCGTGCTGCGCGCGGAGGCGGCCGCCGCGCATGCCCCACTGTTCCCCGCGCACGCGGCCGAGTACCCGCCGAAGATCAAGGAGCTGATCGAGCTGGGCCACGCGATCTCCGCGCCCGCGTACCTTGCTGCGCAGACCGCGCGCCGGCAGTTGCGTGAGCTGGTCGGGCCGATCGCGGCTCGCTACGACGCCCTCGTCCTGCCGACCATCGGGGCCCCGGCGCCGCGGGGACTCGGCTCGACGGGCGATCCGTCGTTCTGCTCGCCGTGGAGCTCCCTCGGCATGCCCGCCATCACGCTGCCGACCGGGGTGGAGGGCGGCCTGCCGCTCGCGGTCCAGCTGGTGGCCGCCCCGTGGAGCGAGGCGCGGCTCCTGGCGGCCGCCGCCTGGTGCGAGCGGGTGATCGGCTTCACCGCGGGCCCCCCGCTCTGAGGCCGGCCTCATGAAGATCGGGCGGCTGTTCCCCGACCTGCTGGCCACCCTGGGCCGCGCGGCCTCTTCCGAGGCGGGCTTCGCGCTCACCCTCAAGGAGCTGGTGGCGCTGGCCGGCGCCCGCGCGGGCGGCCTGCGCTTTCGGCCCGGTGACGGCGCCCCGATGGACGTGATCGTCGGCGCACGCCGCGGCTCCACCCTCGAGAAGTGGATCCAGGCGCGGCTCGATCGGCCGCCGCGGGGGGTGCGGGTCGAGAAGCTCGACGAGGCGCCTCCGGGGCTCCGGCCGCGCGACACCGCGCTGCTGAGCGCGGCGCTCGGCGATCCCGCGCGCCCGGTCGGCGGCCTCGTGCTGCTGGGGCCCGGTGGGGCGCGCGGGCTCGGCCGCGAGACGATCCCGCCGAGCTTCCCGCGCGAGTTCGGCCACGCCCTCGAGCACGTGTGGCGCCTGCGCCGGCGCACCGCCCGCCTGGAGGTCATCAACGAGGTGCTGGCGCTCACCGCGACGACCCTGCCGCTCGATCGCGTGTACGACAAGACCGCGGAGGCGGTCGCCCGGCTGATCCGCTTCGATGCTCTCGGCGTGACGCTGCTCGATCACGAACGGGGGGACTTCCGGGTCCGCGACGTGGTCGCGCCCACCGCGCTGCCTGAGGTCTTCGACGTCCGCATGCGGACGGCCGGGACCCTGACCGCGTGGGTCGCGAGCCAGCGGGCGCCGCGGCGCGTGGACGACGCCGACACCGATCCGTCCATCCCGGCAGTGAGCCGCGAGCTGCTGGCGCGCCGCGGCTTCCGGTCGGCGATCCTGGCCCCGCTGCCCTCGCAGGGCGGCGTGATCGGCACACTGTACGTCACCCATCGCGAGCCGCACGCCTTCACGGACGCCGACGTGGAGATCCTGATGGAGGTGGCGCGCCCGCTCGCCTCGGCGGTGGAGCACGCGCGCCTGCACGCGGAGAGCGCGCGCCGGGCCGAGGAGCTGGCCGCGCTCAACCGCACGAGCCAGCTCATCACCGCGCGGCTCGACCTGCCCTCGGTGCTGGAGACGATCAGCCGATCCGTCACCTCGCTCATGGGGAGCACCGGCTGCGGCATCGGGCTCCTGAGCCCCGACGACCGGACCCTGATCGAGCAGGCGGCGGCGCACGGCTTCCGGACCCCGGAGTGGCGGAATCTCTCGGTGCGGGTTGGAGAGGGGCTCATCGGCCTCGCCGTCTCGTCGGGGCAGGCGGTGCGCTCCGACGATCTCCGTGAGGATCCGCGCTCCGCGCGGCGGGACCTGGACGAGAAGGAAGGCATCCGCTCGTTGCTGAGCGTTCCGCTGCGGGTCGGCGGCCAGATCATCGGCGTCATCTCCGCCTTCTCCACCGAACCGTGCGCCTTCGGCGACCGCCAGCAGGCGGTGCTGGAGAGCTTCGCGGATCAGGCGGGCATCGCGATCCAGAACGCGCGGCTCTTCGAGGAGACCCAGCGGCGCGCCCGGGAGACCCAGGCCCTCCTGCGCGCGGGCCACGCGGTCAATCAGAGCCTCGACGTGAGTGAGACGGTGCGGCTCATCCTGAACCAGGCCCGCGAGGTGCTGGAGGTGCAGTCGTGCGGCCTGTTCACCCTGGACGCCGCGACCGGCGAGCTGGCCGCCACCGCCAGCCTCGACCTGCCCGCGGAGGCCCTGCACGCGATCCGTCTGCGGGTCGGCGAAGGCATCACCGGTGTCGCGGTCAAGGAGCGGCGGCCGGTGCAGACCGCGGATCTCTACCGCGACCCCCGGGTGCGGTACCCGCAGGCGGGCCTGCGCTCGATGCTGGCGGCGCCGCTGATCGTGGGCGAGCAGACGATCGGCGCCCTCACCGTGCTCCGGACCGACGTGC
>CAMLFJ010000512.1 GCA_946479205.1 uncultured bacterium
CCGACTGGGCCCGCCGCGGCGGCGACCCCGCCGGCGTCTCCCGCGCCGCCATCTCTATGTAGCGCGGTAGCGGCGGATCATCGCCTCGTCGAGCACGAGGCCGAAGCCGGGGCCGTCGGGAATCGGGAACGTGCCGTCCTTGACGGCGGGGCGGTTGGCCCAGAGCGTCTGCCAGGCCGGGTCGCGCTCGGGGTCGGCGAAGCATTCGACGTAGGTGCCGTGGGGTACCGCGGCCAGCAGCTGGCCGGCGATCTGGGGCTCCTCGTGGTGGGCCATCTTCACGCCGGCGGCCTCGCAGAGCGCGGCGGCCCGGCGCCACTCGGTGACGCCGCCGCCCTCGGAGGCGTCGAAGTTCACCAGGTCCACCGCGCCCGCGTCCAGCAGGCGCCGCACCGCGTGGCTGGTGATCTCGGACTGCCCGGCGGTGACCGGGATGCGCGTCGCCCGCCGCACCTCCGCCATCATGCGGGCGTCGTCGTGCCAGTGGCACGGCTCCTCGAACCAGGCGATGTCGAGCGGCTCGACGAGGCGCGCGAAGCGCACCGCGTCCTCCACCGTGAAGCCACGGTTGGCGTCCACCGCGAGGGCGAAGTCCGGGCCCGCGGCGCGGCGGGCCGCCGCGACCCGCTCCGCGTCGGCCTCGGGCGCGAGCCCGCCCACCTTGAACTTGCAGCCCGCCATGCCGGCCTCGCGGTAGCTCTCCATCTCCCGGCCGATGTCGGCCAGGGTCTTGCCCTCTCGGTAGTAGCCGCCGATCGAGATGATGGGCAGGCGCCGCGGCGGCCGGCCCCCGAGGAGCGCGCACACGCTCCGGCCGCGCGCCTTGCCGGCCAGGTCCCAGATCGCGCAGTCCACGCAGGCGATCGCCTCCATCAGGGTCTTGCGGTCGCGGCTGCTGTGCGAGAGCGCGAACAGGCGATCCCAGATGCGCTCGCCGTCGAGGAGCTCCCGGCCGCGCAGGAGCGGGGCCAGGTCGTCGTGGATCAGCCGGACGATCTCGGCGCCGTGCTCGCGGTTGTCCCCGTTGTAGACACAGCTGACGAGACCCTCGTCGGTGCGCAGGCGGGTGACCACGGTGGAGCGCTTGAGGACCGCGTAGGTGCTCCCGCCGAAATTCCGCGTGAGCGGGATATCGATCGCGATCGCCTCGACGCTGTGGAGACGCATCCCCGCTCCGGGAAATGTCGGAATGTAAGACCTGACGCCGCGGTCAGGCGGTGAAGTCGTAGATCCCCGCCATGTCGTGCTCCTTCGTCTCAGGCGGCGGGCAGCGCCGCGAGGGCTTTGCGGAAGCGTGAGGCCTGGCCGATCAGGTCCTGGTCGAACGGGGCGGCGGAGGGCCCCTTGTCGATCTTCACCACCACGATGAAGGGGCCCTCTTCTTTCAGGATGCGGTCGACCGCGCGCTCCAGCTCCTCCTGGATGCGCACCTCGATACCCTTCTCGACCCCGGCCCCGCGCGCGATGCCGACCAGGCTCGCCTTGCGGGCGGTCGCGGTGGCCTGGCCGCCGGTAGTCTGGTGCACCTCGTTGTCCCATACCATCAGCACGTAGTTCTTCGGCGCTTCCGCGGCGATGGTGCAGAGCGAGCCCAGGTTCATGAGCAGGGAGCCGTCGCCGTCCAGGCAGATCACCCGGACGTCGGGACGGCCGATCGCGATGCCGAGGCCGATGGAGGAGCACTGGCCCATCGCTCCGAAGGTGTAGCAGTTGAGCGGGCGGTCGGCGATGGCGAGCAGGTCGAGCGAGGCCTGACCCAGGTTCGAGACCACGACCTCGTTCTTCAACCGGGAGGCGAGGTACCTGGTGGCGCCGGCGCGGGTGAGCGGGCTCATCCGCGCTTGCCTCCGGTGAGCTCGGAGGGCAGCACGATGGCCACCGGCTGCGAGCTCACGTAGCAGAGCTTCACCAGCCCATCGGTCTGGTGCTCGAGCTCGGCGATCGACATCGGCCGGATCCAGCGGATGCCGAGCGCGTCCAGGATGTGGGTGACCGCCCGGCCCATCGGCACCTGGGCCGGGTTGAACTCGCCCAGGTCCCCGCGGTGGCTCATCACCAGCACCATCGGGATCATGCTCGCCATGTTGAGCGAGGCGAGCGCGTTGGTGCAGTTGCCGAGGCCGCTGTTCTGCATCAGCAGCGCGCCGCGGTGCCCGGCGAGCCAGGCGCCGGAGAGCAGACCCACCGCCTCTTCTTCTCTGGTCGTCGTCACCACGCGGCACTCGGGGTCGGTCCACAGCTCGTCGAGCACGTGGCTCACGATGTAGTCGGGGACGGTGGCGAACAACCGGATGTCATTGCGGCGCAGCACGTCCGCGACGTGTTTCGCCCAGCTCTGCTCGTGCATTGCGGGATCCCCGGGGTCTAGTTGGGGACGATCGCGGCGCGGGTCACGTGGCCCTTGTCCTGCTGGACGAAGGCCTCCTCGATCGCCTCGAGGGGGAACTTGTGCGAGATGATCTTGTTCCACGGGTAGCGCCCGCGGGTGCGCGTCATCATGTCGAGCGCCCCGCGCAGGTGCTCGGCCTCGTAGTGGGAGAGGCCGATGATGCGGCGGTTGCCGAAGATGATCCAGGCCGGATCGAACTCGGCCTTCCAGCCCACGTTGATGTTGCCGATCTCGACGTAGGTGCCTTCCGGCGCGGTCATGCGCAGTCCCTCGTCCACCACGTTGGGATTGCCCACCAGCTCCATGACCACGTCGCCGCCCCAGTCGTCGGTGAGCTTCCGGACCGCCTTGATGCGGTCCTCCGGCGTCTTGTGCTCGCGCATGTCCACCACGTCGGTGGCCCCGAACGAGCGCGCCAGGGTGAGGCGCTCCTCCACCCCGTCGATGACGATGACCCGCGCCGCCCCCATCTCCTTCGCGACCGCGCACGCGTACACCCCGAGGCCGCCCGCGCCCTGGATCACCACGGTCTGCCCCGCGCGCACCGCCGCGATGTCGAGACCCGCGTAGACCTGGGAGAAGGCGCAGTTGACGCCCGCCGCCATGTCGTCGGTGATGTCGTCGGCCAGCTTGAAGACCGCGTGATTGGGCCGCAGGTAGAAGTACTCGCCGAAGCCGCCCT
>CAMLFJ010000513.1 GCA_946479205.1 uncultured bacterium
CAGGAGCACCTGCTCAGCCAGAAGACCCGAAGCGAGGAGCTGCTGGTGAGCCCGGAGAAGGCCAAGTCCTCAGGCAAGACCCTGGAGGTCTCGGGCTGGCTGGTCCCGATGCTGATCGAGCGCCGGGGAGTCACCTACCTGGACGTCACCTGGATCTCCGCGGTGACCGGCACGGCCCTGTTCTCCCGGCGGGCGGCCCTGACCCGGTCCGAGAACGCGGCCGAGCAGCGGTTCCCCTGGGAGCCCATCCCGACCGACTGAGCCCCGCCCAGGGCAGGGCGGAGATGAGGGGGGCTTCTGGTATGCTGTTGGGCGTCATGACGACCCATCGACGCGTGCAGTGGCTCATTCTGGCCGGATTCATCGCGATCGCGGTCTCGGGCTGTGGCGGCCGAGGCTGGCGCGAGTACGTCGGGCTCGCGGCTCAGCCTGACCCCTCGGTCAACATCCGTCCCGCCGAGCCCAAGTGGCTCCTGATCAAGAACCCCCGCTGCTGCGACATCGCCAGCGAGCCGGAGTACATCTGGGTCGAGGAGGACAAGGTCCCCACGACCGTGAAGTCCTTCATCTTCGGCAAGTCCACCCTGATCGCGCCGCCCGAGGTCGTGGCCAAGTACGGGGCGCCGCCGGGGGGCGGGCGCATCAGCGCGCGGCAGGGCGGGGCCTACAAGGTGGAGAACGTGGTCCCGACGGTCCCGACCGGCGGCCGCAGCGCCGCCGCCGCGGCGGTGTCGAACACCACCCGCACCGACGCGCCCAGCCGGGTCGCGGCCCAGTCGGCGACGCGTGGCTACGTCGTGTTCGTGGACACCTCCCGCGTCATCATCGACCTGGCCGCGAGCGACGGGGTCAAGCTCGGGACCGGGGTGAGCGTTCGCCGCGACAAGGTCGCCATCGTCCACCCGATCACCGGCGAGCTGCTCGGCGAGCTCGACGAGGAGGTGGCCTCGGGGCGGGTGGTGGAGGTCCGCGACAAGTTCTCGGTGGTCGAGGTGCAGAAGGCGGCCGCGGGGGTGCAGGTTCAGGTCAAGGACCGGGTGGTGCTCCGGTAGCCGGCGCCTCCACCCCTCTCCGGTGAAAGCGCCCACCCCGCTCGAAGCTCTCCTGAAGGATCGCGTCACGGTCGCGATCGGCGCCGAGCTCGGCGCGATCGAGGCCGCCATCGGACGCGAGATCGCCTCCCCCGTCCCGCTGATCCACGAGATGGGCGAGTTCATCGCGGGAGCGGGCGGCAAGCGGCTGCGGCCGATCCTCCTCCTGATCGCGGCCCGCCTGGCCGGCTACCAGGGGCCGCGCGCCATCCGGATGGGCTGCGTGGTCGAGCTGCTGCACACCGCGACCCTCATCCACGACGACGTGGTGGACCAGGCGCCCCTGCGGCGCGGCCGGCCGTCCGCCAACGCGCGCTGGGGCGACGACGCCTCGATCCTGGTGGGGGATCACCTCTACTCGAAATCCTTCGCCCTGATGGTGGAGGACGGCGACCCCGGCGTCCTCGAGACGCTCGCCCGCGCGACCGTGTCCATGACCGAGGCCGAGGTGTTCCAGCTCGAGCGCAAGCGCAGCGGCTCCACCGGCGAGGCCGACTACCTCCGGATCATCACCCAGAAGACCGCGTCGTTCATGTCGGCCTGCTGCCGCATCGGCGGGCTCCTGGGGCGGGCGAGCCCGGAGCAGGTCGAGGGCCTGACCCGCTATGGGCTCGACATCGGGATCGCGTTCCAGATCAGCGACGACTCGCTCGACTTCGTCGCGGACCAGGCGCGGCTCGGCAAGGCGGTCGGCGCCGACCTGAAGGAAGGCAAGCGCACCCTGCCCCTGATCGCCACCATCGAGCGAGCGGGGCCGGCGGACCGGGACCGGATCCACACCCTGCTCAAGCAGCCCGCGCTCACGCTCGAGGAGATCGAGGAGATCCGCCGGCTCGTGGTCAAGCACGCGGGAGTGGAGTACGCGCTTGAGCGGGCCCACGAGTACGCCCAGAGCGCCAAGGCCGCGCTCCGATCCTTCCCGAGCTCGGACGACAAGGAGACGCTGGTCCTGGTCGCGGACTTCGTCGTCGATCGCGACCGCTAGGCCTTGCCGGGCCTGATCACCCTCACCACCGACTTCGGGCTGCGCGATCCCTTCGTGGGGATCATGAAGGGGGTGGTGCTGTCGATCTGCCCGTCGGCGCGGCTGGTGGACCTCACCCACGACCTGCTTCCTCAGGATGTCGTGGCCGGGTGCCTCGCCCTCGAGGCGGCCGCTCCGTTCTTTCCCGCGGGCACCGTCCACCTGGCCGTCGTGGACCCGGGCGTCGGGACGGCACGACGGCCCATCGCGATTCGCGCGGGCGGGGCCTACTTCGTCGGGCCGGACAACGGCCTGTTCACGTTCGCCCTCGAGGGCGACGGCTGGACGGCGGTGGCGCTCACCGCTCCGGAATACCGTCTGGCCGGGGTCAGCCGGACCTTTCACGGCCGCGACGTCTTCGCGCCCGCGGCCGCCTACCTCGCCTCGGGTGTCCCGCTCGAGCGCCTCGGCCCGGCGGTGACCGACCCGGCGCGCCTGCGCCGCGCCGGCTGCCGGCGGGAGGGCGCCGAGCTGGTGGGGGAAGTGCTCGACGCGGACCGCTTCGGCAACCTGCTCACCTCGATCCCCGCCGAGCGGCTCGCGGAGGTCGCGGGGGCCGGCGGGTTCGCGCTGGAGGTGTCGGGGCGTCGCCTGCGCGGGCCGGTGAGCGCCTACGCGGAGGGCGACGAGGGAGAGCCGGCCGTCATCGTCGGCTCGACGGGCCGCCTGGAGATCTTCGTGAAGGGCGGCAGCGCGCGGGACCTTCTCGGCGCGGGCCGCGGCGCGATCGTGCGCGTGACGCGGGCCGGGTGAAGCCGCTCCTCAGGAGCCCGCGGACGGCTTGGTCGTGCTCGCGGCCGGTTTCGTCGAGGAGGAAGCCGAGCTGCCGCCCGCGTCCGTGCTAGACTTACTCTCCGATGACGCCGCCGGCTTGGATTCGGCGCTTCCGCCATCTCCCTTCGAGGCCGACTCTTTCCCCGCTGATTCTTTGCCGGAGGATTCCTTGCCGGA
>CAMLFJ010000514.1 GCA_946479205.1 uncultured bacterium
CGAGCTGGTCTCGAACGCCTCCTGCACCACCAACTGTCTGGCCACGGTGGCCAAGGTGCTGCTCGACAACTTCGGCATCAAGCGCGGCTTCGCCTCGACCGTGCACTCCTACACCAACGACCAGCCGATCCAGGACTTCCCGCACAAGGACCTCCGGCGCGCCCGCGCGGGCGCGGTGAGCATGATCCCCACCACCACCGGAGCCGCGACCGCGGTGGGCCTCGTGCTGCCCGAGCTCCGGGGCAAGCTCGACGGCATCGCGATCCGCGTTCCGACCGCCAACGTCTCGGTGGTCGACCTCACGGTGGAGCTCGGCAAGCCGGCCACCGCGGCCGCGGTCAACGACGCCTTCCGCGCCGCCGCCGCCGGTCCGCTCAAGGGCATCCTGGACGCCACCGACGAGGAGCTGGTGTCGGTCGACTTCAACGGCAATCCGCATTCCTCGATCGTGGATCTGCCCTCGACCGCGGTGGTCGACGGCAACCTGGTCAAGGTGCTCGCGTGGTACGACAACGAGTGGGGCTACTCCTCCCGGGTGCGCGACCTGATCCGCTACATGGCCCGGTCGCTCTAGCCGGTCCGCGGCCGCGCCGTCCCGTCCGTGGCGAAGCTCGTCGTCGATCAGCTCGACCTGTCCGGGAAGCGCGTCTTCCTGCGGGCCGACTTCAACGTGCCCCTCGAGGGCGCGCGGGTGACCGACGACACGCGGATCACCGCGGTGCGGCCGACCATCGACTGCTGCCTCAAGGGAGGCGCCTCCCTGATCCTCGCCTCCCATCTCGGGCGCCCCAAGGGCAAGCCCGATCCGAAGTACTCGCTTCGCCCGGTGGCCGAGCGGATCGAAGCGCTGCTGGGTCGCCCGGTCCCGCTGCTCCCGGACTGCGTGGGGCCGGAGGTGGAGGAGCGGGTCCGCGCGCTCCAGCCGGGTGAGATCGTGCTCCTCGAGAACCTGCGCTTCCACGCGGAGGAGGAAGCCAACGACGACGGCTTCGCGCGGTCGCTCGCCGGCCTGGCCCAGGTCTACGTCGACGATGCCTTCGCGGCCGCGCATCGTGCCCACGCGTCCACCGAGGGCATCGCCCGCCACCTCAAGCCGGCGGCCGCGGGCCTGCTCATGGCGCGCGAGCTGGATGCGCTCGGACGGATCTTCGAGCGGCCGGAGCGGCCGCTCTGGGCCGTGCTCGGCGGCGCCAAGGTATCCGACAAGCTGGGCCTGGTCGAGCACCTGCTCGACCGGGTGGACGGCCTCGCGATCGGCGGCGGGATGGCGTTCACGTTCCTCAAGGCGATGGGCCATGGGGTCGGGCGCTCGCTGCTCGAGCCCGACCGGCTGGACGCGGCGCGCGCCATCCTGGAGCGGGCGCGCACCCGCGGCATCCCCCTGCGCCTGCCGGTGGACGTGGTGGCCGCGCCGGGCCTGGACGCGGTGAGCGGCCTGCGCACCGTCGCGATCCGTGAGATCCCGGACGATCTCATGGGGCTCGACATCGGCCCGGTGACGGTCACCCAGTTCGCCACCGCCCTGAAGGGGGCCCGGACCATCATCTGGAACGGCCCCATGGGCGTGTTCGAGAAGGAGCCCTTCGCGGCGGGCAGCCTCGGAGTGGGACGGGCGATCGCGGACTCGGGCGCGTTCTCGGTGATCGGCGGCGGGGACACGATCGCGGCGGTGCAGCAGGCGGGCGTCATGGACCGGATCGGCTACGTGTCCACCGCGGGCGGCGCGTTCCTCGAGTTCCTCGAGGGCCGCGTGCTGCCGGGAGTGGCCGCGCTCGACGAGGCGCCCTGATGCGCACCCCGCTCGTGGTCGGCAACTGGAAGATGCACGGTACGCAGTCGGCCGCGCGCGACCTCGCCCAGTCCCTCCGCGACGGGCTCAAGCGTCCCCGCGGAGTGGAGGTGGTGGTGTGCCCGCCCTTCACGGTGCTCCCGGTGGTGGCCGAGGTGCTGAAGGGCGCCGCGGTGGCGCTCGGGGCCCAGAATTGCCACTGGGAGGAGCAGGGCGCCTTCACCGGCGAGATCTCGCCCGCCATGCTCGCGGAGCTGGGCTGCCGCTGGGTGCTCATCGGGCACTCCGAGCGGCGCCACATTTTCAGGGAGACCGACGAGGAGATCAACCGCAAGGTGGCCGCGGCCCTCCGTCACGGGATGCGCCCGGTGCTGTGCGTCGGCGAGACCGAGGAAGAGCGGCGCCAGGGGCTCACCTTCACGGTGGTGGAGGGGCAGCTCCGCACCGGCTGGGCCGGGCTCGCCCCCGACGAGCTCGCGCGCTGCGTGCTCGCCTACGAGCCGGTCTGGGCCATCGGCACCGGGGTCAACGCGACCCCGAGCCAGGCCGCCGAGGTGCACGGCTACCTTCGCGGCCTCGTCTCCGAGGTCGCGTCCAAGGAGCTCGCGCAGTCGATGCGCATCCTCTACGGCGGCAGCGTCAAGCCCGACAATGCCCAGGCCCTCACCGAGCAGCCGGACATCGACGGCGTCCTCGTGGGCGGGGCCAGCCTGCAGGCGCCCGGATTCATCACCATCGCCAAGAAGTCGGCCGCCCGCAGCGGCGCTTCGAAGGAGCAACGCCTCACCATGTTCATTCTCATCGTCACCATCCACATCATCGTGAGCCTGGTGATCGTCGGGCTCGTGCTCCTCCAGGCCGGCAAGGGCGCCGACATCGGCTCTGCGTTCGGCGGCAGCGGCAGCCAGGCGGTGTTCGGATCGATGGGCACGCCCACCGTGCTCGGCAAGGCCACCGCGGCGGTCGCGGTCGTCTTCATGATGACGTCGTTCGCGCTCTCGATCATGTCGCATCACCGGGCGGCGTCGATCATGCCCGCGTCGGGGCCCGCCGCGCCCGCGCCCGCGACCCCGGCGGCGCCCGGCGCTCCCGCGGCCACCCCGGCGCCTGCTCCGCCCGCTCCGCAGAAGTAGCCGCCGCCCCCATGCCGAGACGTCCGGCACCGGGTCGCTCCCTGCTGGCCTGGGCCGCCGGCGGCCTGCTCGTGGCGGCCTGCAACGGGCCGATCGAGAGGAGGTCAATCAGGTCGACGGGATTTGTCTGGAAGCCT
>CAMLFJ010000515.1 GCA_946479205.1 uncultured bacterium
AAGAACGCGCTGACCCACGGCGCCTTCGAGTACCTGATCAAGCCCTTCAGCCGGCAGGATCTCGAGGAGACCGCGCGCCGGGCCCTCGCGCGCCGGGAGACCGAGCTGGGCACGCGCAACCAGCTCACCGCGCTCGTCAACGAGATGCGCGCGCAGGCCGCCCAGGCCCGCAGCCGGGAGCTGGAGACGCGGGGCGAGCAGGGCGACCACGCGCTGCGGGTCACCCAGCTGTCGATCCTGCGCGAGATCTCCCGCAGCCTGCTCGGCCAGCTCGACTTCCGCCAGCTCACCGCCGCGATCACCGCGCAGCTCAAGGACGCGCTGGGCTACGAGGAGGCCACGGTGCGCCTGGGGACGACGCCGCCCGAGGGCCCGTCCGGGGAGACGCGCGTGGTATGCCCGATCCGCGAGGACGGCAAGGTCCTCGGCTACCTCACGGTGGCCAACCGGGCGGGCACGCGTCCGATCGACCCCCGCGAGCGCGAGCTGCTCGAGATGCTGTCGGACTACCTGGCCGTCGCCATCCACAACTCGCGCCTGTACGGCGAGGTGGCCGAGACCAAGCAATACCTGGAGCAGCTCATCTCCTCCGCGGGTGACGCCATCATCTCGGTGGACGGCGAGGGCAATATCCGCGGCTGGAATCCCGCCGCCGAGCGGATGTTCGGCCAGGCCGCCGCGCAGGTGGTGGGCCAGCCCTTCGCGGGCCTCGTCCCCGCCGACCCGTACCGGATCGCGCGGGCCGCGCTCTCGGGGGAGAACCCGGTGCGGGTCTTCGACGGCACCACCAAGCGGGCGGACGGGCGGCCGCTGAACATGGCGGTCACGCTCTCGTACCTGCCCGGACGCGACGGCGGCGCCCCGGGCATGCTCGCCATCGTGCGCGACATGACCACCCAGCGCGAGATCGAGGCGCAGATGCACCAGTCCGAGCGGCTCACCGCGCTCGGCCAGATGGCGGGCGGCATCGCCCACGACTTCAACAACCTGCTCCAGGCCATCCTGGGCTACGCCCAGCTCATGGCCCGGAGCCCGGGCAACGCCGACGTGGTCCGCCGCGGGCTCGACGTCATCGAGAAGGCGGCCAACGGCGGCGCCGAGACCGTGCGCCGCATCCAGAAGTTCGCGCGGCTCCGGCCCGACGAGCCCTTCGTCACCATGGATCTCAACCAGGTCGTCCGCGACTCGCTCGCCATCACGCGGCCGCGCTGGGAGGAGAAGAAGGTGAAGGGCGGCGTGCCGCTGCAGCTCGAGCTGGAGCTGGGCCCGGTCCCGGTCGTCATGGGCCGGCCCGCCGAGCTGAACGAGGTCATCACCAACCTCGTGCTGAACGCGATCGACGCCATGCCCAGGGGCGGCACCCTGCGCATCCGCACGCGCCTGGGGGATCATCGCCATGCGCTCATCACGGTGGCGGACACCGGCATGGGCATGTCGGACGAGGTTCGCAAGAAGGTGTTCGATCCCTTCTTCACCACCAAGGGCGAGGAGGGCACCGGCCTCGGGCTCTCGGTCTCCCACTCCATCGTGGAGCGGCACGGCGGCGACCTGAAGGTGGACAGCCGCCCGGGCGAGGGCACCACCTTCACGATCACCCTGCCCATCGGCATGAACCCGAGCGGCGAGGCCACCCCGGGCAGCGACCCGGGCATCGAGCGCAAGGGGCGCATCCTGCTCGTGGACAACGACCCGCAGGTGCTCTCGATCCTGGGCGAGATGCTCAAGGACGCGGGCCATCACGTGCTGCCCGTCCCGAGCGGGCCCGAGGCCCTGCGCGTCTTCGTGCCCACCGGCTTCGACCTCGTCATCACCAACGTGGGCATGCCGGAGATGAGCGGCTGGGACGTGGCCGAGCAGCTCCGCGCGCGCGATCCGAACGTCCCGGTGATCTTCATCACCGGCTGGGGCCTGCAGGAGGAAGATCAGGCGCGCTGCCGCCGCCTCGGCATCACCGCGCTCCTCTTCAAGCCGGTCCCGCCGCCCGAGCTGCACCGCAAGGTGCAGGTCGCGCTGGCCTCCGCCCGCCCGCGGTAGCCCCGCGACACCCGGCGGGGTATCGTGGACGCATGTCGCGACTGGTCTCCAGCAAGCGGGCCAAGCTCCCCGCCAGCGCCTTCGCCTATATCGACTCGCGCGGCCGGAGGCGGCTGCCGATCCACGACGAGGCGCACGTCCGGAACGCGCTCGCCCGGTTCAGCCAGGTCGGCTTCGAGGACGACGCCGCCCGCGAGCGCGCGCGCACCCGGCTCCTGAACGCGGCGAAGAAGTACCGCATCATGCCGGTCGGCTTCATCACCGGCCAGCTGCAATCGGAGCGGAGCAACGCGACGGCCGGGCGCCTCGTGATCGAGCTGGGCCGGACCGGGGCGCCCGGCGAGCTCGAGCAGCGCCTGCGCAGCGTCCTCCGGGATCCGACCCTCACCGTCCTGCACTGGTCCGACGCCTCCGGCGCGTACCTGGACGGGACCGGAACCCCCGTCCCCCTTCCCGCCGAGGGCGACCAGCGCGGCGTGACCTTCCTCGAGCGCCAGGGCCGGCCCATGACGGCGCTCGTGCACGACCCGACGGTCCTCAACGACCCGGGAATCGCCGAGACGGTGCTGGCGGCGGTGCGATTCGTCGTCGAGAAGGAGCTCCTGCACGGCCAGATCCAGGCCACCTCGACCGACGCCGCCGCGCTCCCCACCGGCTTCGTGACCCTGCTGATGACCGACATCGAGTCGTCCACCGGGCTGCTTCGCTGGCTGGGCGACCGCTACGGCGCCCTGCTGAACGACGTCCGCGGCATCCTCCGCGCGGCGGTGCTGCAGGCGAGCGGGCGCGAGATCGACGCCCGCGCCGACGAGTACTTCGCGGTCTTCGAGCAGGCGGGCGCCGCGATCGAGGCGGCGGTGGCAATTCAGCGGGCGCTGGGCAAGCGCGCCTGGCCCGATGGCCTCGACGTCCAGGTCCGGGTGGGCATTCACAGCGGCCGCCCGACCCTCACCGATGTCGGCTACATCGGGCTGGCGGTCCACACCACCGCCCGCGTCTGCTCGGCGGCCCACGGAGGGCAGAT
>CAMLFJ010000516.1 GCA_946479205.1 uncultured bacterium
GCGCTGGACGGGCGGGTGGCGGTGGTGACGGGCGCGGGGCGGCTGCGCGGCATCGGGCGCGCCACCGCGCTGGCCCTGGCCGGGCTCGGCGCCGACGTGGTGGTCACCGGCACCGGCCGCGATCCGGCGACCTATCCGGACGACGAGAAGAAGGCGGGCTGGCGCGACGTGGAGAGCACCGCCGAGCAGGTCCGCGCGCTGGGCCGCAAGGCGCTCACGTGGACCGGTGACGTGAGCCAGGCCCCGGCGGTGGAGAAGCTGGTGGACCAGGTGACGAAGACCTTCGGGCGCCTCGACGTGCTCGTGAACAACGCGGCCTACCCGCGCGGCAACGACCGGGTGCCGCTCCCCGAACTGGACGAGGGCGTCTGGCGAAAAGTCCTCGACATCAAGCTCACCGGCGCGTTCCTGCTCTGCAAGCGCGTCGTGCCGATCATGATCCAGCAGAAGTGGGGGCGCATCATCAACCTCTCGTCGATCGCGGGCAAGCGCGGCGCCCCCAACACCGCGGCCTACAACGCGGCCAACTTCGGCATCCAGGGCTTGACCCAGTCGCTGGCCCAGGAGGTCGCGCGCCACGGCGTCACCGTCAACGCGGTGTGCCCCGGCACCATCGAGACGGCCAGAATGGATGTTCTGGGGCGGGGAGAGGGGTGGCAGCGGCAGCTCGACCGGATCCCGATGGGCCGGGCCGCCTCCGACGAGGAGGTCGCGGGGCTCATCGCGTTCCTCTGCTCGCCCGCCGCCGCGTTCATGACCGGCCAGTCCGTCAACATCGACGGCGGAGTGGTGATGTGGTGAGGTAGCGGCGGCTCCTCCCGCGTGGCAGACTGACGGCGGGAGGGACCGACGATGACGACTCCGAAGCCCGCCGCGGGAAGCCGGCCACCGGGATGGCAGCAAGAACACGCAAAGCGCTACATCGCGACCGGCGGCCAGGACGGCCACATCTGGGAGGGCGTGCCGACCCTCCTGCTCACCACGACCGGCCGGCGCTCCGGCCAGACGCGCACGACGCCACTGATCTACGGCCGCGACGGCGACCGCTACGTGATCGTGGCCTCGCGCGGCGGCGCGCCGACCCACCCGGCCTGGTACGAGAACCTGACCGCGCAGCCCGAGATCACGGTGCAGGTGATGGCCGACCGCTTCAAGGCGCGCGCCCGCACCGCGACCCCGGCCGAGAAGCCGGCCCTGTGGAAGAAGATGGTGGCGATCTGGCCGCCCTACGAGGAGTACCAGCAGCGGGCGCCCCGCGAGATCCCGGTCGTGATCATCGAGAAGGCCTGACGCGATGAGCGAGTCCTCGCGCGCGGTGGCGCGGGTCGTCAGGCCCGAGCCCGTGATCGAAGGCGCCGGCGTGCATCTCCGGCGCAGCATCGGCACCCGCGGGCTCGACCACCTCGACCCGTTCCTGCTGCTCGACCACTTCGAGTCGACCCGGGCGGAGGACTACGAGCCCGGGTTTCCCTATCATCCGCACCGCGGGATCGAGACGGTCACGTTCGTGCGCGCCGGCGAGATCCAGCACCGCGACTCCCTCGGGCACCAGGGGAGCATCGGCGCGGGCGACATCCAGTGGATGACCTCGGGCAGCGGCATCCTGCACGAGGAGATGCCGCAGGTGCGGCCCGAGGGCATCGGGGGGCTGCAGCTCTGGCTCAACCTGCCCGCGCGGGAGAAGATGACCCGGCCGAAGTACCGCGACCTGACCGCGAGCCGCCTGCCGGAGAGCGATCTCGGCGATGGCGCCCGGGCGCGGGTAATCGCGGGCGACGCGGCGGGCGGACGGCTCGTCGGCCCGGTCGAGGGGCTGGCGGTCGCGCCGAAGTTCCTCGACGTGACGCTGCCCCCGGACGCGACTTTCCGCGAGGCGGTCCCGCGCGGGCACACCGCGTTCGCCTACGTGGACCAGGGCGAGGTGCGCTTCGGCCCCCAGCGCACCGCGGCGCGCGCCCCGTCGCTCGTCATCTTCGGCGACGGTGATCTCGTGGAAGCCGCGGGCGCGCCCGGCGGGGGCCGCTTCCTGCTCGCGGCCGCGCGCCCGCTCGGCGAGCCCATCGCGCGCCACGGCCCGTTCGTCATGAACACGCGCGCGGAGATCGAGCAGGCGCTGCAGGATCTCCGCAGCGGGCACTTCATCCGCGAAGACCCTACTTGAGCCGCCCTACTTGAGCCGGAGGTCCTCGGCCGGCCCGACGTACGGGTAGCCCTGGATCAGCCCCGCCGCCGGCTCCGCGACGCGTGCGCCCACGCCCCAGGGGAAGGCCTGCTGGAAGATGGGAGCGGCCAGCACCTGGTCGGCGACGATCTTCTGGATCTGGTGCAGCAGCGCCTCGCGCTTGCCACGATCCATCTCGTTGGCCTGCCGCTGGAAGAGATCGTCGATCTCTGGCCGCGTGCCGTAGGCGTAGATCCCGTTCTTGGTGAAGAAGGGCTCGAGCCGCGCGGCCGCGTTGCCCGCCGCGCCGGTGGCGCCGATGAGCAGCCCGCGGATCTTCTTTTCCCGCCAGGTGGTCATGAAGGTGGCCCGCTCCATCGTGCGCACCGACGTGCGAATGCCGATCGCCTGGAGGTAGCTGCCGACCGTCTCGCCCACCGAGGTGTAGGGCGGTAGCGGGGTGAGATCGCCCGCGTCGAAGCCGTTCGGGAATCCGGCCTCGACCAGGAGCTGCTTGGCCCGGCGGGGGTCGAACGGGAGCGGATCCACCTTGAGCGCGAAGTCGAACTCGGGCGGCACGAAGGCGCCTCCGGACTTCCCGAGGCCGAGCATCTCCGCCTGGTTGATCGCGTTGCGGTCGATCGCGAGGCTCGCGGCCTGCCGGACACGGCGATCGTGCCACGGGGACTTCGGATCCCACTGGTCCAGGAAGTCGAGCCAGTAGACGCCGTAGAGCAGCGGGGCGACGACGCGGATGCCGGGCGTGCGCTGCAGGTCGGCGGCGATGGTCCCGCCGAAGAGATAGGCCAGATCCACCTCGCCGGTCTTCACCGCGGCGGCCCGGGTGGTCTCGTCGGGGATGGAGCGCATCACGAGCCGCTTCACCTGCGGGGCCT
>CAMLFJ010000517.1 GCA_946479205.1 uncultured bacterium
ATCAAGGGCAAGCACAACCAGTGCGAGCAGATGGCCAACGAGCTGCGGCTGCCCCTGATCCGCATCGTCGAGGGCTCGGGCGGCGGCGGCTCGGTGAAGACCATCGAGACCACCGGGCGCGCCAACGTGCCCGGCGTGTCCGGCTGGGAGTGGGTGGTGAACAGTATCGGCACGGTGCCTCGGGTGGCGCTGGGCCTGGGCTCGGTGGCCGGGCTCGGCGCGGCGCACCTCGCGGCCGCGCACCTCTCGGTGATGGTCAAGGACAAGTCGGCGCTCTTCGTGGCCGGCCCGCCGGTGGTCGAGCGCCTCGGCCAGAAGCTCACCAAGAACGAGCTCGGCGGCTGGCAGATCCAGCTGAAGGCGGGCGCGGTGGACCAGGCGGTGGACACCGAGGAGGAGGCCTTCGCGGTCACGCGGCGCTTCCTGTCCTACCTGCCGTCGTCCATCTACGAGCTGCCTCCGCGCGGCCCGCAGACCGACGATCGGGAGCGCCGCGAGGAGTGGCTGTCGGACGCGGTGCCGCGCGACATCCGCAAGCCGTACAAGATGCGCGCGATCGTGGAGGCGGTGGTGGACCGCGGGTCGTTCTTCGAGATCCAGCCGCTCTACGGGCGCGCGATCATCACCGGGCTGGCCCGCCTGGACGGCTGGCCGGTCGCGGTGCTGGCCAGCGATCCCTACTTCTACGGCGGCGCCTGGACCGCGGACACCTGCCAGAAGGTGGAGCGGTTCGTGGACTTCGCGCAGACCTTCCACCTGCCGGTGGTGTACCTGGTGGATTGCCCGGGTTTCCTGATCGGGCTCGAGGCCGAGCAGACCGGCACCATCAAGCAGGGCGTGCGTGCGATGTCCGCGATCTGGCAGTCGACCATGCCGTGGTGCGCGGTCATCATCCGCAACGTGTTCGGGGTGGCGGGGGCCGCGCACAAGCCGGGGGCGCGCTACGGCCCGCGCTACGCGTGGCCGTCGGGGCGCTGGGGCTCGCTGCCGCTCGAGGGCGGCATCGAGGCGGCCTATCGCGCCGACATCCAGGCGGCCGAGGATCCGGCCGCGAAGATGATCGAGATCGAGGAGCGGCTGCAGAAGCTCCGCTCGCCCTTCCGCTCCGCGGAGGCCTTCTGGATCGAGGAGATCATCGACCCGCGCGCCACCCGCCCGCTGCTCTGCGAGTTCGCCGAGCTGGCCGCGCCGCTGCGCGAGACCGGTCCGTCCACCCATCGCATGCGGCCCTGAGCGGGCTCGCTGACACCACCCCTCACCCTGCCCTCTCCCCTGAGGGGAGAGGGACATTGGGATGAAAGGCTCTTCCGACATGGCGTACAAGGCCTTCGATCTCACCGGCAAGACCGCGATCGTCACCGGCGGCAACAGCGGCATCGGGCTCGGCATGGCGGAGGCGATGGCCCACGCGGGCGCCTCGGTCTGCATCTGGGGCACCAACGAGGACAAGAACGTGCACGCGCTCGCGCGGCTGCACGCGATCGGCGGGAAGGCCCTCGCGCTCCGCTGCGACGTGAGCGACGAGGTGGCGGTGGAGCACGCGTTCGCGGAGACCGTGTCCACCCTCGGCGGAGTGGACGCCTGCTTCGTCAACGCGGGGGTCTCCGGGCGCGGCGGCGCCGCGAGCTTCGCGGAGATGACCACCGAGGAGTGGCACCGGGTGCTGGCGGTGAATCTCGACGGGGCCTTCTTCACTCTGCGCGCGGCCGCGCGGCACATGACCGCGCGCGGGGCGGGCGGCTCCCTCGCGGTCACCGCGAGCCTCGCCGCGCTCGAGGGCTCGCCGCTCAGCGCCCACTATGCGGCCAGCAAGGGCGCGATGCTCTCGGTGATGCGCGCGCTCTCGGTCGGCCTCGCGCGGCACAAGATCCGCGTCAACGCGATCGTGCCGGGCTGGATCGACACCCCGATGACCGAGAAGGCGGTCCACGGCGACGTCTTCAAGACGCGCGTGCTCCCGCGGGTGCCCGCGCGGCGCTGGGGCACCGGCAACGACTTCGGCGGCATCGCGGTGTACCTGACCAGCGACGCCAGCAGCTACCACACCGGCGACACGTTCGTCATCGACGGCGGCTACGCCATCTTCTAAGGACCCTCACCCCGACCCTCTCCCTGGAAGGAAGAGGGAGTCGAAACACCCTCCTCAGGGGAGAGGGCAGGGTGAGGGGCGGTTCCCACCCAACCCCTACCGCAGCCGCACCGGCTCCTCCGCCCGCCACTGCCCCGGTGGCAGCGGGCCGAGCGCGTAAGGCCCGATCGCGACCCGGATCAGCCGCAACGTCGGGTGCCCCACCGCCGCGGTCATGCGCCGCACCTGCCGGTTGCGCCCCTCGCGGATGCTGATCTCGATCCACGACGTGGGAATCGCCGCGCGGTAGCGGATCGGCGGATCGCGAGGCCAGAGCCGGGGCGGCTCCGCGATGAGCCGCGCGCGCGCCGGCCGCGTGCGCCCGTCCTTCAGGACCACGCCGGCGCGGAGCTTCTCGATCGCGTCCTCCGCGGGCTCGCCCTCCACCTGCGCCCAGTAGGTCTTCTCGACGCCGTGCCGCGGGTCGGCCAGGCGGGCCTGGAGCGCGCCGTCATCGGTGAGCAGCACGAGCCCCTCGCTGTCGTGATCGAGCCGCCCGGCCGGGTAGACGCCGGAGACCGAGACGTAGCGGGCGAGGGTGGGCCGGCCTTCCGTGTCGGTGAACTGGCACAGCACGCCGTAGGGCTTGTTGAGGAGGAGCAGCTTCACTCGGGCTCGAGCGCCGCCATCTGCCGCGGGTCCAGCTCGAGCCAGACCTTCTCGTCCACCTCGAAGACCTCGTGCGGGCGCGCGGTCACCCGCAGCGCGAGCGCGCTGTCCGCCGGGCGCACCGTGTAGTCCCAGTGCTCGCCCAGGTACGCGCGCTGGGTGACCTGACCCGGAACGACGCTCGCGCGGTCCCCCGCGGGCGGCGGCTGGCGGTGCAGCACGATGGACTGGGGCCGCAGCGAGAAGCTCACGCGGCCCGCGAGCGCGGCCGGCTCCGGGAAGGCGCGCCGGGCGATCACGAAGCGGTCGAAGA
>CAMLFJ010000518.1 GCA_946479205.1 uncultured bacterium
GGTGGGCGTGTACCAGGTGAAGAACGTGGAGCTCAAGAGCACGTGCGTGTTCACCAACACCACGTCGGTGGCGGCCTACCGCGGCGCGGGCCGGCCGGAGGCCGCCTACTATCTCGAGCGGCTGGTGGACTGCATCGCGATGGAGCTGGGCAAGCCCCCGGAGGACGTGCGCCGGGTGAACTTCATCCCCCCGAGCGCCTTCCCCTACGCCGCGCCCACCGGGCAGAACTACGACAGCGGCGAGTACGCGCGCGCGCTCGCCAAGAGCCTCGAGGTGTCGAAGTACACCGCGCTCCGCGCCGAGCAGCGCCAGCGCATCGAGAAGGGCGACCGGAAGCTGCTCGGCATCGGCATGGCCTGCTACGTCGAGATGTGCGGCTTCGGACCGTACGAGAGCGCGATGATCCGGGTGGAGCCGAGCGGGACCGTCACCGCCTACACCGGCGCCTCCGCGCACGGCCAGGGACACGAGACCACGTTCGCCCAGCTCATCGCGGACTATCTGGGCGTGGACTTCGATCAGGTGGTGGTGCGCCACGGCGACACGACCGGCGCGCCGATGGGCTTCGGCACCGGCGGCAGCCGCAGCCTGGTCGTCGGCGGCTCCGCGATGGTGAAGGCGGCCGAGAAGGTCCAGGAGCGCGCGCGCCGCGTCGCGGCCTCGGCGCTGGAGGCCGCGTTCGAGGACGTTGTGGTCACCGACGGGCGTTATCACGTCAAGGGCTCGCCGGACAAGAGCCTGACCCTGGCCAAGATCGCCGAGAAGGCGTACGGCGAGGGTCTGCCCGCCGGGATGGAGCCGGGGCTTGAGGCCACCGAGTACTTCCGCCCGCCGCAGCTCGTCTATCCGTTCGGCGCGCACGTGGCGGTGGTGGAGGTGGACCGCGACACCGGCCGGGTCACGCTGCGCGACTTCACCTCGGTGGACGACTGCGGCGTCCGCGTCAGCCCGATGCTGGTGGACGGGCAGGTGCACGGCGGCATCGCCCAGGGCGCGGCGCAATCGCTCATGGAGGAGGTGGTCTACAGCGCGGACGGCCAGCTCGTCACCGGCACGCTGATGGACTACGCGGTCCCGCGCGCGGAGGATCTGCCGTTCTTCGTGACGGACCAGACCGTCACGCCCTCGCCGTTCAACCCGCTGGGCGCCAAGGGCATCGGCGAGGCCGCGACCATCGGCTCGACGCCCGCGGTGGTCAACGCGGTGGTGGACGCGCTGAAGCCGTTCGGCGTGCGCCACCTCGACATGCCGCTCCGCCCCGAGCGCGTATGGCGGGCGATGCAGCAAGGCTCGAAGAAGTAGCTCGTTCCCGGTGATCGCCACACGGGGCGCGCTGCTGGCTCTCGTGGTGGCCGGCCTTCTCTGCTCGGGCGCGCCGGCGGTCCGCGGCCAGCCCGCCGCGGGGCCCGCGTACGCCGAGGTCTTCTACCCGAGCGGGAAGCTGCGTATCCAGGCGTACCTCTACCGGCCGGATGGAGCCGGTCCCTTCCCGACCGTCATCTACAACCACGGCTCGCGCCCGCCGGCGCGCGAGCGCGAATCGGTTCGGTTCGAGCACATCGGCCGCTTGCTCACCGGGGCCGGGTACGCGGTGCTGGTCACCGAGCGCCGCGGCTACGGCCGCTCCGACGGGCCGACCTGGTCGCAGGAGGTCGGAGCCGAGCCGCGGCGTGTGGTCCCACGACTGGAGGCGGAAACCGACGACGTGCTGGCCGCGCTGCCGTACCTCGGCGCGCTGCCGTTCGTCGACTCGAAGCGGCTGGGTGTCATGGGCTGGTCCTTCGGCGGCATCGTGACGCTGTTCGCGGTGAGCCGCAGTCGCGAGTTCCTGGCCGCGGTCGATCAGGCGGGCGGCGCGCTGACCTGGAACGCCAACCCGGCGATCCGGAGCTCGCTCACCGCCGCCGCCGGCCGTGTGACGACGCCGATGCTGCTCCTCGTGTCAGAGAACGACCGGACGACCGAGTCCATCACCGCGGTCGGCGACGCGCTCGAGAGGCGGGGGATCGCGCATCGGGTCGTGATCTACCCGCCGTTCGGGTCCGGGCGCACGCTCGGAGCCGGCGCCCCCGGGCACCAGGTCTTCTCGGCCCAGGGCATGTCCGTGTGGGAGCAGGACGTGCTCGAGTTTCTTGGCCGTCACCTGCGCGCCGGTGGCGGCCCTCGCGGTAAGCCTGCCCCTCACCCTGCCCTCTCCCCGGAGGGGAGAGGGGGATGAGGAGGAACGGCTCTTCAGGCGGACGGTTGCAGCATGAGCGTCGGGACGCCGCAGGTCCCGTCGCGCACCGTGAACACCTGCGTGCCCGGCTTACGGCCGGGGCGGGCCTCCGAGACGTCGAGGCCGGCGCCGCGCAGGCGCGCGATCGCCGCCGGCGGATCGTCGGTCCGCCAGGAGAGGCCCCAGAGGCGGTCCGGCTCCGCGGAGACGCCCGCGCGCAGATCGTGGGCCAGCTCCACGATCAGATCCCCGCAGCGGAAGAACATGAGCCGCGCGCCCCACGCGGGATTCGCGCGGTCGAGCCGCATGTCGAGCCCGAGGCGCGCGCCGTAGAGGGCGGCGGCCCGCTCGGGATCGGGCGTGCGGATCACCACGTGGTCGAGACCGGTGACGGCTCCGGGCGCGGCGGGCGGCGCGGCGGGCAGCGACGGCTCGCGCTGGATGAGGAAGACGCGCACGCCGTGGGTCGCCGCCGTCGCAGCCCGGGTGCGGCGCCAGCAACGCCGTGCGCCGCTGGCACGATCCACGCTCTCGGCCGCGACGACCGGCTCGGGATGGAGGCCGAGCCGGTCGAGGCGGCGGTGGGCGCGCTCGACGTCGTCCACCGCGAAGGCCAGGCTCGCGAGTCCCTCGCCCTGCGTGTCGAGCACGGCCCGCAGGCGATCCGCGCCGGGGCCGTGGCCCGCGGGCGCGATCAGCTCCGCCGCGACGTTGGCGAGCTGGAACACCGCGGTTTCGGCCCCGCCGCCCGTGGCCTCCGCCCGCCAGCCCGGCGGCCGGCCGAGCAGGCGCTGGTAGGCGGCGATCCCGGCGTCGAGATCGCGCACC
>CAMLFJ010000519.1 GCA_946479205.1 uncultured bacterium
CGCGGTCAGCACGATCATGTCCGCGTCGAAGGCTTCCGCCTCCACGAGGATCTCCTGCGCGGGCTCGCCGAACCGGACCACCGTCTCCGCGGGCACCGGGCCGAGCTGCGCCTCGACGCTCTCGAGATAGTCGCGGCCCTCGGCGCTCAGGCGCTCCATCTCCTGGTCCGCGTAGGCCACCACGCGCCCTTCATTGCTCACGCGATGCTCGGGGACCGGGTACACCTGCAGCAGCCGGACGCCGCCGCCACTGCCGCGGGCCAGGTCGGCGGCCAACGTCGCCGCTACCTCCGCGGATTCACTGCCGTCCAGCGGAACAAGAATGCGCTTTGCCGTCATGATTTCTCCTTCCTGTACGCCCTTTCGATGGCGGGAGGTCGGTAATGGATTCTTACCTTTCCGTGTCGGGAATCGCCGGAATCTCCCGGAGGCCTCGATGCATCTCAACGCACGGAAGGAGATCGCCATGGTCGAGATCGCGGTGGCTACATTGGTCGGGTTGGTGCTCGTGGTCGGACCGCTCGTGTGGCGGGTGGCGCGGGATCGCAGCGAGGCCCGGGCCCTGGGAATCCGCGCCTACGTCCAGTCCCTCGTGGACCGGAAGCTGGGCGGCGAGTCCTTCGTGTCGGTGCACGTGACCCCGCGCGGGCTGTGGAGCGTCGGGCAGGTGATCGTGGCCGTCCCGAGTGGCTGGGAGTCGCTGCTGGAAGAGGTCTGGCCGGTGCTGATGGCGCGCACGCCGCGCGGTTACGAGCTGGTCGTGCGCCGCGGCGAGGCCGCGTCCGCCCCGCTGCGACAGCTCCGTCGCGTCGCCTGACCCCCGCTTGCTGGCCGGGTTCCCCCTCGCGTAACATCCGGGCGAGGGGGAACCCACCATGCACGTCGGGATGGCCGCCGTCTTCCAGAACCCGGGCCGCGCGCAGAGCGATCGTGACGTCTATGTGAACGAGCTGCGCCTGGCCGAGCTGGCCGAGCCGCTCGGGTTCGAGTCGGTGTGGGGCGTGGAGCACCACTTCACGGACTACACCATGTGCCCCGACGTCCTGCAGTTCCTCTCCTACATGGCCGGCCGTACCCGCACCATCCAGCTCGGCTCCATGGTGGTCGTGCTCCCGTGGCACGACCCGATGCGGGTGGCCGAGGAAGTCTCCATGCTCGACAACCTGTCGGGCGGCCGCCTGATCCTGGGCATGGGGCGCGGAGCGGGCAAGGTGGAGTTCGACGGCTTCCGGCTCTCGATGGACGAATCGCGCCCGCGCTTCGTGGAGTGCGCGGAGATGCTGCTGCGCGGGCTCGAGCAGGGCTACTGCGAGTACGACGGCGCCTTCGTCAAGCAGCCGCGCGCGGCGATCCGGCCGGCCCCGTTCAAGTCCTTCCGCGGGCGCACCTACGCGGCGGCGGTCTCCCCGGAGTCGGTGCGCATCATGGCCGAGCTGGGCGTCGGCATCCTGATCATCCCCCAGAAGCCGTGGAAGGAAGTCGCGCGTGAGCTGGAAGCCTATCGCGAGGTCTATCGCCAGGTGAACCGGGCGGACGCGCCCCCGCCGATCTCGGCGGGCTGGACCTTCTGCGACCCGAGCGGGGCCCGCGCCGAGGAGATGGCGCGCCGGTACATCGGCGGCTACTACCAGACCGTGCTCGACCACTACCAGTTCCAGGGCGATCACCTCGCCCACACCAAGGGCTACGAGTATTACGGCAAGATGGCGGAGAAGATCCACCAGTACGGCACCGACACCGTCATCGACTACTTCATGAATCTCCAGGTGTGGGGCACGCCCGAGCAGTGCTACGAGAAGATCCTGGACATCCACGCGCGCACCGGCAACAGCCACTACGTGGGCGTGTTCGGCTACGCGGGCATGCCCCATGACGAGGCGGAGCGCAACCTGCGCCTCTTCGCCCGGGACGTGATGCCGGAGCTCCAGAAGCTCGACACCACCGCGGCCCCGGCCGGCCGCCCCCGCGCCGCCGAGAAGCCCGGCGTCAGCCTGCTGGGCTCCTGACTTCCACCCGCTCCCTCATGGGGAGAGGGCACATCGTTGTTCTCAGATCGCGGCGACGACCATGATCTCGACCACGTACTTCGGCGAGGCCAGCCGCGCCTCCACGGTGGCGCGGGCCGGCGTGTTGGCCGGATCCACCCAGGCGTCCCAGGCCGCGTTCATGTCGTTGTAGAGCGCCATGCTGGCGACGTAGATGGTGGCGGAGAGCAGCTTGGACTTGTGGCTGCCCGTCGCGGCCAGCAGGTCGTCGATCTTCTTCAAAATTTGCTCGGTCTGGCCCTTGGCGTCGGCCGAGGGATCGCCGGCCACGAGGCCGGCCAGGTAGACGGTGTTGCCGTGAACGACGGCCTGGCTCAGTCGGGGTCCGACGCCGTGACGCTTGACGCTCATCGCGCGCTCCTTGTCGTTGAAGGGTTGGTTGGCCGAATACGGTCGAGCGGCGTATGATTCTGTCACAATTCGGCCGGCGCGTCGGGTTTTCTGGCGCGGAAAGGACGTGGGGTGGACGTTCGGCGGGCGGTGGGGGTGGCGGGGCTGGCACTGCTGCTGCTCGCGTGCGAGCGCGAGGAGAAGATGGTGCGCGAGGACCTGCCGATGGCCCGCACCACCAAGGCCCGCAGCGACGTGCAGGCGATCGCGACCGCGGTCAACGGCTATCGCGCGAGCTGTGGCGGCTCGCTGCCCGAGTCGCTGGAGGCCCTGACCACCCAGACCACCGTGGGCGGCGCGCCCTGCGGCCCGATGCTCGGCTCCATCCCGACCCCGCCGCCCGGCTGGTCCGCCTACGTCTACACGCGCCAGGGTGACGCGTCGTTCACGGTGACGTCGACCAGCGGCGCGCAGACCGTCTCGGCGCCGTAGCGCGGCCCCAGGTGCGCCGATGATCCACGTGACCCGACGACAGGTGCTGGGAGGCAGCGCCGCCGCGCTCGTGGCCGCGCTGCATCGAGGCTCGCGGGCCTACGCCCAGAGCGCCTCGGCCGGCTCGCCCGCGGCGCAGCTCGTGGAGGATCTCGTCGCGGCCAACCGCATCCTG
>CAMLFJ010000520.1 GCA_946479205.1 uncultured bacterium
GCCACGAACGCCACCACGCCGACGGCCGCCGCGAGCACCGCGTAGGGCAGCTTCTCGCGCGAGAGGAGCCGCCATCCGAGCCCGTGCCGGCGAAGCGGGTAGACGTCCAGCAGGACCAGGGTGAGCGGGAGTGTCATCGCAATGCTCTTCGACGACAGCGCCGCCGCGAAGGCTCCGAGGGAGAGAGCCCACCACCGGCGCTCGATCCCGGCGCCACGCGCAACCCCGCGCAGGTACGCCAGCACCGCCAGGAGATAGAAGAGCCCGCACAGCACGTCCCGCCGCGCGCTCGCCCAGGCCACGGCCTCGGCGCGCAGGGGGTGCAGGCCCCAGATCAGCGCCGCGAGGGTCGCGCCACCTGCGACGGTCGAGCTCGTGATCGCCGCGCCCGATCCGCTCGCGAGCAGCCGTCGCGCCACCAGCCAGAACAGGGCCACGTTGGCCGAGTGCAGGAGGAGGTTGCCGAGGTGGTACCCCCACGGGTCGAGGCCGCCCGTGACGTAGTTGAGGCTCCAGGTCATCCAGGTCAGCGGGCTCCAGTGACCGAGGAGCGTGGTGGTGAACATCCACCGGAACTCCGGCCAGCCGAGCCCTCGGTATGCGGTATTCGTGAGGAAGCTCGCCTCGTCGTCCCAGTTCACGAAGGTGGCCTTGAGCGCCGGCAGGAAGGCGATGAACGCCAGGCCTGCCGCGAGACCCGGCTGTAGCCTCCCGAGAAGCGTCATCTGTCGGCGGATCGTGGTCATGGTGGTAAATGCGAGAGAAGTCGACTACTTCCACTATAGCCGCGGGGGTGTTTTTTCCGGCAGGGATGCTGCGGAGCTAGAGGCTCACCTCGGTGCCGAGTCCCGCCACCACCGCACGGTCATAGGCCAGGCGGGCGGTTACCGCGTCTTCGGGGGCAAAACCCACCGATTTGAACAGGGTGATCTCCTGGGGCGAGGTCCGGCCCCGCCGGGTGCCGGCCACCAGCTCGGCCAGCTCCGCCCGGACGTGGCGCCGGGTGATGACGCCGGCCTTGATCGGGATCAGCAGGTCGCCGGCTTCCTCCCAGGCCCCTTCATACGTATCCACCACCACCCGGGCCTTCCGGATGGTCAGCGTGTCGAGCTCGCGCGTGGCGGGCCGGAACGTGCCGACGCCGTCCACGTGGGTGCCCGGGGCCAGGTCACGGCCCGAGAAGACGGGCCGCGAGGAGGTGGTGGCGCACGTGATCACGTCGGCCCCGGTCACCGCGGCCTTGGGGGTGGTCTCGAGGCGCACTGCGATGCCCAGCTCGCCGCGCATCCGGTCGGCGAAGGCGGCAGCCCGACCGGGATCGCGCCCCACCACCCGTACCTCGGCCAGGGGCAGGACCTGGCTCAGGCACAGGAGCTGGAACCGAGCCTGCACGCCTGCCCCGAAACAGGCCACCACGCGAGAGTCGGGCCGGGCCAGGTAGCGCGCGGCCAGGGCCGACGTCGCGCCCGTGCGGATGCCGGTGAGGAAGCCGCCCTCCATCAGGGACAGCGGGGCGCCGGTCTCGGGATCGGTGAGCAGGTAGGAAGCGTGAATGGTGGGCAGCCCCCGGCGTTGATTGCGCTCCACCACCGTCACCAGCTTGGTGCCGAGGGCGCCCAGGCGGGGCAGGGCCGAGACCATGGCCAGGAACACCCCGTGACGCTCCATCGGCAGGACCGCGCGGGGCAGGGCGTGAGCCTTCCCGGCGGCGGACTCGCGGAAGGCGCGCTCCACGGCCGCGATGACGTCGGACGGCGGCAGCAGCGCCTCCAGCACCTCGCGGCCGAGGATCCGCATCACGCGGACTTGCGCTTGATCATCCGCTTCACGGTCGCCTCCAGGACGACCTCGCCGCGCTGATTGGTGACCTCGTGCCGGTAGGTCACGATCCCGCGGTCCGCCTTCTTGGTCTCGCGCTTGTCCGTGATCGTGACGCTCACGCGGAGCGTGTCGCCCTCCAGCACCGGCGCCACGATGCGAATCTCGCTGCCGAGGTACGACATGCCGGTGCCGTGGATGAGCCCGGTCTGCATGATGAGGCCTTCCGAGAGGCAGAAGGTCATCGCGCCCGGCGCGGCGCGGCCCTTGAAGACCGATTCCTTGGCGACGAACTCCATGTCCATGAAGAGAGGCTCGTTGAAGCCGCACAGGTTGACGAAGGCGCAGATGTCGGCCTCCGATACCGTCCGGCCGAGCGTCCGGTACACCGCGCCCACCGCGTGCTCCTCGTAGGTCAGTCCCCCGCTCTTCACGTTCTCGCCCTCCCGTTCGTTCCTGGCGCTCAGGCCTCGCCCAGGTAGGCGCGGCGCACCTCCGGGTTGTCGGCCAGCTCGCGCGCGCCGCCTTCGAGCGGCAGGCGTCCGGTCTCGAGCACGTAGCCCCGCCCGGCGATGGACAGGGCCATGGCCGCGTTCTGCTCCACGAGCAGGATGGTGACGCCCTGCTGGTTGATCGCGAGGACGGTCTCGAAGATCTGCTCCACCAGGACCGGCGCCAGGCCCATGGACGGCTCGTCCAGCAGGAGGAGCCGGGGCTTCGCCATCAGCGCGCGCCCGATCGCCAGCATCTGCTGCTCGCCGCCCGACAGCGTGCCCGCGACCTGGCTCCGGCGCTCCTTGAGGCGCGGGAAGATGGCGAAGACCCGCTCCATGTCCTGGCCGACCGCCGAGTCCGACCGGGTGTAGGCGCCCATCTCGAGGTTCTCGACGACCGAGAGCCGGTTGAAGATGCGCCGGCCCTCCGGCACGTGGGTGATGCCCTGGAGGACCACGTCGTGGGGCGCGACGCCGACCAGCGAGGTGCCCTCGAAGCGCACGTCGCCCTGGCGCGGGGCCAGCAGGCCGGAGAGGGTACGCAGGGTCGTGGTCTTGCCCGCGCCGTTGTTGCCGAGGAGCGTGACGATCTCACCCTGCGCGACGCGGAACGAGATGCCCTTCAGGGCGTGGATCTCCCCGTAGTACACGTGCAGGTCGGTCACCTCAAGCATGGCGCTCGCCGCCCGCCGCGCCCGCCCCCGGAGTCCCGCGCCGGCGTCCGAG
>CAMLFJ010000521.1 GCA_946479205.1 uncultured bacterium
TGCGCAACTACGCGGAGCTCGGCGTGCCGCTCGACGCGATGGTCTCGGCCGATCTTCTCGTGAGCCTGTTCCTGCCGTACTCACCGCTCCACGACGGCGCCGCCTTCATCCGCGGCGACCGGGTGGCCGCGGCCGGGTGCTTCTTGCCCCTGTCCCGCAATACCCAGCTAGGCCGGAACATGGGCACGCGCCACCGGGCCGGCCTGGGCCTGGCCGAGGAGACCGACGCAGTGGTGCTGATCGTCTCCGAGGAGGCCGGGCGCATCTCGCTGGCGGTGGACGGCCAGATGGAGTCCCCGCTCGACCTGGACGCGCTCCGCCGCCGTCTGGCCGAGCTGTTCTCCCTGGAGGAGGCCCCGCTGCCCCGCCGCACCGCGTGGTGGGAGCCCGCCCGCGAGTGGCTCCGCAAATGAGCGTGCTCATGCGGCACTGGGAGCTCAAGCTGCTCGCCCTGGGCGTCTCGATGGTGCTCTGGGCCTTCGTCATGACCTCCGAGAAGTCGGACCTGATCATGGCGGCGCCGCTCGAGCTCGACAATATCCCGGCCGGTCTCGAGGTGAAGGGCGAGCGGCCGGACAGCGTGGACGTGCAGCTGCACGGCCTGCGCGGAACGCTGTCGCGCCTCGGGAGCGACCGGGTGAAGGCGCGGCTCAACCTGTCAGGATCGAAAGCGGGTGAGGTGACGATGCGCGTGCTTCCCGAACAGATCACGGTGCCGGCCGGCATCACGGTGGTGCGGGTGAATCCCTCCCGCGTCCGCCTCGTCCTCGGATCCCCCCGCTCGTGACCCGTCTCTTCGGCACCGACGGCATCCGGGGTCTCGCCAACACGCCCCCCCTGACCACCGAGCTGGCGTTCCGCCTCGGGCGGCAGCTCGTGGCCACTCTGATCCAGCACGATCCCTCCAAGAAGACCCGCCTGGTCGTCGGGCGGGACACGCGGCTCTCCGGCCCCATGCTCGAGGGCGCGCTGGTCTCGGGGGCGCTCTCCGCGGGGGGCGACGTCTACGCGGTCGGCGTGCTGCCGACTCCCGCGATCGCGTTTCTCACCCGCCGCCTCGAGGCCCACGGCGGCGTGGTGCTGTCGGCCTCGCACAATTCCTTCGAGGACAACGGCATCAAGATCTTCTCGTCGGAGGGCTCCAAGTTCCCGGACGCCTGGGAAGAGGAGATCGAGGGCCGCCTGAACGGCCCCGACACCGCGCCGTGGCCCACCGGCGTGGACATCGGACGGCTCGTCGTCCACGAGGCGGCCGAGGCCGACTACATCGCGCACGCGCGCGCGACCTGCCCGCACGACCTGCGCGACGTGCGGGTCGTGCTGGACTGCGCGCACGGCGCGACCTACCGGGTGGCGCCCGAGATCTTCCGCCGCCTGGGCGCCGACGTGCGGGTGCTGAACGCGAGCCCCGACGGCCAGAACATCAACCGCGGGGTGGGGGCCATGCATCCGGAGGGGCTGCAGAAGGAGGTCCTGCGCTCGGGGGCCCAGCTCGGGCTCGCCTTCGACGGCGACGGGGACCGGCTCATCTCGGTGGACGAGGCGGGCCAGATCCGGGACGGCGACTACGCGCTGGCCATCTGCGGGCGGCATCTGGCCGCGCGCGGGCAGCTCAAGGGCGGCACCGTGGTCACCACCGTGATGGCCAATCTCGCGCTCGATCGGACGCTGACCAAGGCCGGCATCGGGCTCGCCAAGGTCGCGGTCGGGGACCGGTACGTGCTCGAGGAGATGCTGCGCATCGGCGCCAACCTCGGCGGCGAGCAGTCCGGTCACCTCCTCTTCCTCGATCACGCCACCACCGGGGACGGCATCGTCTCCGCGCTGCAGGTCATCGGGGTGATGCGGGAGAGCGGCGCCTCGCTCGGCGAGCTGGCCCAGTGTCTCGTGAAGTTCCCCCAGGTGCTCGTCAACGTGCGGGTGAAGAGCAAGCCGGCGGTCGGCTCGATTCCCGATCTCGCGGAGCGCGTCCAGGTCCTCGAGGCGGAGATGAACGGAGCGGGGAGGATCCTGCTGCGCTACTCCGGCACCGAGTCGCTCCTGCGCGTGATGATCGAGGGCGAGGAGCAGGCGCGCATCGAGCATATGGCCGGGGAGCTGGCCGGCATCATCCGCCGGGCCATCGGGGCATGAGCCGGGTGCTCGGCATCGGGGTGGACCTCACCCAGATGCGCCGGATGCGGCGCGTGGTGGCCCGCTGGGACGAGCGCTTCCTCCAGCGCGTGTTCACCGAGGCGGAGATCGCCTACTGCCGCCGCCGCCGTGATCCCATCCCGCACTTCGCGGCCCGCTTTGCCGCCAAGGAAGCGACGCTCAAGGCGCTCGGCACCGGGCTCCGCATGGGCGTGAACTGGCGCGAGCTCGAGGTGCGCCGCGAGCGCGGGCAGGCGCCCACCATGACGCTCCACGGTAGGAGCCGCGCCATCGCCCTCGCCAAGGGCGGCCGGCAGGTGCTGCTCTCGCTCACCCACGACGGCGACTACGCGATGGCGCAGGCGATGCTGATCGGCGACGGCGCTGATGACGAGGCGAGGCCCCGGTAGTCTCGTGGTCGGTCTCGCCCTCCTCGTCCAGGGTTGCGCGGGGCTGATCACCGGGAAGGATTCGGCCGAGACGCCCGCGCCCGCCATCCCGGCGCCGCGGCTCGCGATCCCGGCCGGCAGCGTGCAGGTCGAGAAGGGCCGGCCCGGCTTCGTCATCGCGGCCCCGCACGGCACCTCCGATATCGCCACCGACCTGATGGGACGCGCGCTCGCCAGGCTCACCGGCTTCGGCCTGGTCGTGGCCACCGGCTACGCCAACCTCGAGGGCGAGGGCCGCCGCCTCAACGTCAACCGACCGACCGAGAGCGCGCCCGGCGCCGCCGCGCGCCTCGAGGTGGAGACCGCGGCGGCCCGCGACGTCTACCAGGCCTATCGCCGTCACGTGACCGAGGCCGCCCAGGGCACGGTGCGCTTCTACGTGGAGGTGCACGGCAACAACCGCCAGGAGAGCGCGGGCCGGGTGGAGATCGCCACGGTCGGGATCAGCCGCGACG
>CAMLFJ010000522.1 GCA_946479205.1 uncultured bacterium
GTCCAGGTCCGACGGGCGTCGAGGCGAGAGCCTCGGCGCGCGCGGACCGGCGGGACGTCACGCCTTCGGGTCGCCGAAGTGATCCGGCGCGATCTCGTCCACGTAGCACACCGGAGAGGCCAGCGGACCGGACACGCCTGGCGCGGCTTCTCCCAGGAATATCAGCCCGGCCGGGTCCCGCCGGTACACGCCCCGCTCGGTCACGACCCAGTCCATCGGGATGTCCCAGGCCTGGGGCCGGATGGTCTTCATCCGGCCTAGCTCGTAGCCGACGCCGATGGCGGTGGGCCTCGGCGGCGTCGCCAGGGTCCGGTCGAAGAACCCGCCACCATAGCCCAGGCGGTGGCCCGCCTCGTCCCAGCCGTTCAGCGGGATGAGCGCGACGGTGGGCACGACGGGATCGGACCCGGCCGGGTAGGGAATTCCGAGCGGCCCGGAGGCGAGCGCGACGCCGGGATGCCATTCGCGGAAGGCGAGCGGCTGCCGCGGCGCCACCACCACCGGCAGCGCCGTCACCGCGCCGCGCTCGCGCAGCGCCGCGGCCAGCGGCCGCGCGTCGTACTCTCCGCGCATCGGCCAGCAGAACGCGAGCGTCGCGGCCGCGAGGCCGGGGAACGAGCGCTGGAGGTGAGTGTCGATGCGGCGGCGCCATTGGTCGAGGGTCGCGGGGTCGACGCGCTCGCGCTCCCCGATCAGCCGCTCGCGCTCGGCAGCCCGCCAGGCTCGGAGCTCGTCGGAGGTCACGGGGGCGTCGGCCATGACGATGTGCGGTGGCCTCACTATACCAGGGGCGCGTGGTAGACTCCCGCGGTAACCCCACGAAAGGACAGGCCATGCCCAGCTTTCAGCACGACGGCGCCACCATCCACTACGAGGAGTTCGGCCGCGGCTTCCCGATCCTCACGTTCGCGCCCGCGGGACTGCAGTCCACCATCGAGGTCTGGAGTCGGCCCGCGGCGCCGATCAATCCGACCACCGAGCTCTCGGGGAGCTACCGGGTGATCGCGATGGATCAGCGCAACGCGGGCGGCCGGTCCCGCGGCGCGATCACCGCGCGGGACGGCTGGCCGACGTACACCGGCGATCACATCGCGCTGCTCGACCACCTGGGGATCGACCGGTGTCACCTCTACGGCCAGTGCATCGGGGGGTCCTTCATCCTGAGCCTGCTGAAGGCCCAGCCCGACCGCGTCGCCTCCGCGGTGCTGGCCCAGCCCATCGGACGGGTGGGCGCGATGCCGGCCGGCCGCTCCGCGCGATTCGATGCGTGGGCCGAGACGCTGACCGATCACCCCGAGGCCACCCCGGCGGTGCTGGACGCGCTCTACCGGAACCTGTACGCGCCCGGCTTCGTCTACTGCGTGGACCGGGCATTCGTGTCCACGTGCGCGACGCCGTGCCTGGTCCTGGCCGGCAACGACGAGGCGCACCCGCTGCCGATCTCCGAGGAGCTGGCCCGGCTGCTCCCGCGTGCCGAGATGATCCGGGAGTGGAAGACCGGCGACGCCCTGACGTCCGCCCGGGCCCGCGTCCAGGAGTTCCTGTCGAAGCACACGCCCCGGGCCTAGCCGGGGAAAGGGAGAACCCATGAAGTTCGGCCTGATCGTCTCGAAGCAGCACCCGCCGGGCGTCTCCATGGTCGATCGCTTCCGCGAGCACATCGACCAGGTCCGGGCGGCCCGCGACGCCGGCTTCGATCTCATCGTGATGGGGCAGCACTTCCTCTCGACGCCGTTCCAGGAGCTGCAGAGCCTGCCCGCCCTCGCGCGCCTCGCCGCCGAGGCGGGGACGATGCGCGTGGGTGCGACCGTGATCCTCCTCCCGCTGCTCAACCCGGTGGACGTGGCCGAGCAGGTGGCCACGCTCGACGTGATCACCGAGGGGCGCTTCGTCTTCGGGGTAGGGCTCGGCTATCGCGAGGAGGAGAACGAGGCGTTCGGGATCGCGCCCAAGGAGCGGGTCGGGCGTCTCGTCGAAAGCCTCGAGGTGATCAAGCGGCTGTGGTCGGGCGACGAGGTGACGCATCACGGGCGCTTCTTCCACCTGACCGGCGCGCGGATGATGCTACGCCCGGTGCAGCGGCCTCACCCGCCGGTCTGGTTCGCGGCGAACAACGACGCCGCGGTGGTCCGGGCGGCGCGCCTGGGCGACGCGTGGGTCATCAACCCGCACGCGAAGCTGGCGGTGCTCGAGCGCCAGATCGGCGTGTACCGCCAGGCCCTCCGCGAGGCCGGCCGCGCGTTCCCGGCGGAGCTGCCCATCATCAAGGAGCTCTACCTGGCGCCCGATCGCCGCACCGCCATCCGCGAGTGTCAGCCGTTCCTCGAGGCCAAGTACAAGGCCTATGCGTCGTGGGGCCAGGACAAGGCGCTGCCCGAGGGAGACAGCTTCGCGCAGGAGTTCGAGGAGCTGGTGGCGGACCGTTTCATCGTGGGCGACCCCGACGACGCGGTGCGCGAGATCAAGCGCTACGCCGCCGGCCTCGGCGCCAACTGCTTCATCTTCCGCATCCAGTGGCCGGGCATGGAGCAGGCCAAGGTGCTGCGCACCATGAAGCTCCTGGCCGAGCGGGTATTCCCTGCGCTCCGGGCTTAGCCTCACTCGCCGTGTTCACGCTCCTGCCCATCGCCGCCCTGGGGTTCTTTCTCGGTATCCGCCACGCGACCGATCCGGACCACGTGATCGCGGTGGGCACCATCGTCAGCCGCGAGCGCCGTCTCCGGACCGCGGCCCTGATCGGGGTGCTGTGGGGCATCGGCCACACCGTCACGATCCTGGTGGCGGGCCGCCGTTACTCGTTCCTGCCGTTCCTCTACGACGACGAGGCGTTCCGGCTGGAGAAGCCAACAACGCATTCCTTGGCGACGACGTGAACGCCTACGGGCAGGAGTGAGCGCGATGGCCGAATTCCCGACGTGCCTGCTGATCGTGACCGTCGAGGTGGATGGGGAAGTCGAGGCCGCGTGGAATCACTGGTACGACACGGTCCACCTGCCGGACGCGCTCCGGTGCCCGGGCGTGCGGCGCGGCCGGC
>CAMLFJ010000523.1 GCA_946479205.1 uncultured bacterium
AAGGACAGCGAGCGCTACTTCGCGCTGCTCAAGGTCGAGGCGATCAACTTCGAGACGCCGGAGCAGGCGCGCGACAAGACGCTCTTCGACAACCTGACCCCGCTCTACCCGATGGAGCGGATCCGGCTCGAGCACGACTCGGACAACCTGACCACCCGGGCGATGGATCTGCTGTGTCCGATCGGCAAGGGCCAGCGCGGCCTGATCGTGGCCGCCCCGCGCACCGGCAAGACGGTGCTGCTGCAGAACCTCGCCAACGCCATCGCCAAGAACCACCCCGAGGTGTACCTGATCGTCCTGCTCATCGACGAGCGGCCGGAAGAGGTCACCGACATGCAGCGCTCGGTGAAGGGCGAGGTCATCTCCTCCACCTTCGACGAGCCGCCGCAGCGGCACGTGCAGGTGGCGGACATGGTGATCGAGAAGGCCAAGCGGCTGGTGGAGCACAAGCGCGACGTCGTGATCCTGCTCGACTCGATCACCCGCTTCGCGCGCGCCCACAACGCGGTCATCCCGTCCTCCGGCAAGGTGCTCTCGGGCGGCCTCGACGCCAACGCGCTCCAGCGGCCCCGGCGGTTCTTCGCGGCGGCCCGGAACGTGGAAGAGGGCGGCTCGCTCACCATCATGGCCACCGCCCTCATCGACACCGGCTCCCGGATGGACGACGTGATCTTCGAGGAGTTCAAGGGCACCGGCAACATGGAGGTGCACCTGGACCGGCGCCTGATGGACAAGCGCATCTTCCCGACCATCAACATCGAGCAGACCGGCACCCGGAAGGAAGAGCTGCTGCTGGAGAAGGACGAGCTGCAAAAGGTCTGGCTGCTCCGCAAGGCCCTCTCCCAGCTCAACCCGGTCGAGGCCATGGAGCTGCTGCTCGATAAGCTCAAAATGGTCAAGAGTAACAAGGACTTCCTGAACCAGATGAACCAGCTCGGGTAAATTTCCGGATCCGCTCGCCTCGTCTTCGGCTGCAGCTCGCAAAGCCGCCCATTTTGCCTTTTCACGCTCTCCCTGCTATTCTCTGAGATCCATCTAGGAGGTGCGCCGTGAAGGCTGGCATTCATCCGGACTACGTTGATACGACGATCACCTGCAACTGCGGGGAAGTCATCCACACCCGCTCCACCGTCCCGACCATCAAGGTCGAGGTGTGCTCCAAGTGCCACCCCTTCTTCACGGGGAAGCAGCGGTTCCTGGATACCGCCGGACGGGTCGAGCGCTTCCAGCAGAAGTACAAGAGGAAGACGGTCACCGAGGGGTAGGGCCCGGCTCGGCGCCGCGCCGCGCTCCGAGCCACAGATCCACCATCCGTTACTCGGTCGTTTCCAGCCGCGGCGGCGCCGTCTTCCGGGTTTCTCTTCCTGACGCGCCCCCATGTTCGACAAGCTCCGGCAGATCGAAGAGCGTTACGGCGAGCTGAACCGCTCGCTATCCGATCCCCAGGTGATCGGGCAGCCGTCGGTCTACGCCAAGACGGCCAAGGCCGCCGCGGACCTGGCCGACACGGTGCGGAAGTTCGACGACTACAAGAGCGTGCTCGCCCGCATCTCGGAGGCCCGGCACATCCTGGCCGAGGACGCCGACCGCGAGATGCGCGAGCTGGCCCAGGCCGAGATCGACGAGCTGACCGCACGGCAGGCCAAGCTCGAGGAGGAGCTACGAGGCCTCCTGATCCCGCGCGACCCCAACGACGACAAGAACGTCTTCCTGGAGATCCGGGCGGGCGCGGGCGGGGACGAGGCCGGCCTCTTCGCGGCCGAGCTGTTCCGCATGTACACCAAGTACGCGGAGCGGCAGCGGTGGAAGTGGGAGGTCATCGACAGCCACCCCACCGGGGTGGGCGGTCTCAAGGAAGTGGTCGCGCTGGTGCAGGGGCGCGGAGCGTGGAGCCGGCTGAAGTACGAGCGGGGCGTGCACCGCGTGCAGCGCGTGCCCGCCACCGAGTCGAGCGGGCGCATCCACACCTCGACGGTGACGGTGGCGGTGCTGCCGGAGGCCGAGGACGTGGACGTGAAGGTGGACGAGAAGGACATCCAGGTGGACGTCTACCGCTCCTCGGGGCCGGGCGGGCAGGGCGTCAACACCACCGACTCCGCGGTGCGGCTCACCCACCTGCCGACCGGCCTGGTCGTCACCTGCCAGGACGAGCGCTCGCAGATCAAGAACCGCGCGAAGGCCCTGCGGGTGCTGAAGGCCCGCCTGCTGGAGCGGGCCCAGGAGGAGCAGGCCGCCGCCATCGCGGCGGATCGGCGCAGCCAGGTCGGCACCGGCGAGCGCAGCGAGCGCATCCGCACCTACAACTTCCCCCAGGGGCGGGTCAGCGATCACCGCATCAACCTCACGCTGCACCGGCTGCCCGCGGTGCTCGAGGGTGATCTCGACGAGCTGATCCACGGTCTGCGCGATCGCGAGCAGAGCCAGAAGCTCGCGGAGAGCGTGACGTGATCGGGGTCGCCGCGGACTCGTCCGTTCCCGCGCTGCTCGGGCGCGCGGCCGCTGCGCTCCAGGAGGCCGGGATCGAGACCGCGCGCCCGGAGGCCGAGTGGCTCCTGGGCGGGCTCCTGGGCGTCGAGCGCTTCGCCCTCTACCTGGAGCCGGCGCGCCGGCTGACCGAGGCGGAGGCCGCCCACTACCGCGAGCTGATCGAGCGCCGCGCGCGCCGCGAGCCGCTGCAGTACCTGCTCGGCTGGGAGGACTTCCACGGCCTGCGCCTCGCCGTCACTCCGGACGTGCTGGTGCCGCGCCCGGAGACCGAGGGCCTGGTGGAGTGGGCGCTGGAAGTGCTGGCGGGCCGTCCGGACCCGGTGGTCGCCGACCTCGGCACCGGCAGCGGCGCCATCGCCTGCGCGGTGGCCTCCGCGCTGCCCGCCGCGGAGGTGCTGGCGGTCGAGCTGGCCGCGGGCGCCCTCGCGGTGGCCTCCCGCAACGTGCGCGAGCTCGGGCTCGCCGACCGGGTCCGGCTGCTCGCCGGGGATCTCTTCGCGCCGCTCGGCTCGCTGTCGGCGAGCCTCGACCTGGTGGTGGCCA
>CAMLFJ010000524.1 GCA_946479205.1 uncultured bacterium
GCTAGGCGCCGCCGCGAACGACCAGCGCGATCAGGCGGCCGACCGCGTCGCCGAGCGCCTCCGGCAGCTCGTCCGGCGCCGCCTCGATCACGCGCCGCTGCTCGTCCTCGCTCAGCGCTTCCAGGCGCGCCTGGGCCCGCTGGCGGACCTCGGGTCCCAGCAGGCGCGCGACCTCGAGCACGAAGCGCAGCGCCTGCTCGGCGCGCTCCTGCGGGGAGGCAGCGCCCGCCCGCGCCACCGCGCCCGCCTCGCGGAGCCGGCGGCTCAGGCGCACCCGCTGGCCGTGCACGCGCAGGAGATCGCCGGGCACCGGCCCCCACTCCAGCTCGAGATCGTCGGTCACCGCCGCGATCGCGGAGGCCAGCGCGGGCGCGCTCTCGCGCGCGATCACCTCCCCGAGCGCACCGCGCCAGATCGGGGGCAGCGGCGCAGGAGCCGTCGCGTCCGCGGCCGGCGCGGGCGACCCGAGGATCTCACCCGCGCGATCGAGCACCAGCCGGTCTTCCAGCGGCCCGCCCAGGGCCCAGAGCGAGCAGATCACGCGGTCGCCGTCGCTCCGGACCACGCGGGGCTCGCGCCGCCGGATGTCCTGCCACTCGGCACGATAGAAGGCGGCGCCGTCCACCGTGACCTTCTCGATCTCGTGGCGGAGCTGCACGACCACGCCCGGCCGCACGTGCTGCGTCTCGAACGGCGCGGGGTGCCACTCGAGCGCGCCGTCGGCGAGGAAGCGCTCGAGCGGCAGCCCCTCGCCCGCCGCGTAGCGAAAGCACTCGAGCAGGGCGGTGAAGAGCTGCTCGGTGGGGTAGGGGCCGCGATAGCGCACGCTGGCGACGCCGTGATCCTTCATGAGCCCTGCGATCAGGTTGAGCAGGGTGGTGCCGCCGCCGGGTGGGAGCCGGCGCGGCTCGAGGAGCGGCGGGATGAAGTCGGGCCGGGCGTAGTCGAGCGACTGGAAGAGTGTGAGGGCCTCGCGCGTCGCCCACGGCGCGTCGGGCGCCATCAGCCAGACCCGGTCCGAGGCGCCCCACGCGGGATGCGGGTCGGCCCCCGGCTCGATGCCGAGCCAGCGGCCGTCCGGGAGGAGGCACTTGGCCCACGCGAGGGTCCCGTCGTCGCGCCAGCGGCATGCCGCGACCAGATGTCCGCGGCGATCGAACTGGAGAAGCCGGCGCCGCGCGCGGCCCGGCGCGTAGGCGACCAGCGAGCCCGCGCGTCCCGCCGCGACCGGCGGATCCGCGTCGTCGAGCGCGTCCGCGAGCCGCGCGACGCCGTCGGGGTCGAGGGCGAGGACGTCGGGGCGGGCGAGCCAGGTGCGCAGGCGAGGCAGCGCGGCGCGGTCCAATATGACTCGATACTCTATCACCGTCGCGCGGCGCGGTTGCCGGACCGCGGACGGACGGATACAATGCGACGCGTGAAGATCCGGTCGATCCTGATGGGGATCGCTCTGTCGCTCGGCGCGTGCTCACCGATCGCGGTGCCCATTCAGCTCCAGCCGTTTCCGGACGTGCCGGTGCCCGCCGAGTGGACGCCCTACTCCGACGACTGGGCCATCATCCGCACCCAGAAGGTCACCGCGGCGCGCCTCATCTACTTCACCCAGAGCAACGTCGAGGGGACCCTGGTCACCGCGCGACGCTTGCTGGCCAGCGCGGGCTGGCAGGAGGCCCGGAGCGAGCGCTTCGTCAACGCGGAGAAGTTTCCCGGGGTCTGGGTCGAGTTCCTCAAGGGTGACGACCTCTGCCGCCTGACCGTCATCGAGGGCTCGGGTGCGACCCACGTGGACTACACGCTCGCGCGCGTGAACCCGGGCCCCTGATGGCCACGCCCGATCTCGTCTGGATCCCGGCCACCGAGCTCGCCGCCCTCATTCGCTCCAAGAAGGTCTCGCCCGTCGAGGCGGTGGAGGCGGTGCTCACGCGGGTCGAGCGGCTCAATCCGACGCTCAACTGCTTCGGCGCGGTGACCGCCGAGGAGGCGCGCGACGCCGCGGTGGCCGCCGAGGTCTCGGTGATGACCGGGGAGGAGCTCGGCCCGCTGCACGGCGTACCGGTCTCCATCAAGGACCTGCTCTTCACGCGGCGCGTGCCCACCACCGGGGGCTCGCGGCTCTTCACCGATCACGTGCCCGAGGAGGACGCGGTCAGCGTGGAGCGGCTGAAGGGCGTGGGCGCGATCATCATCGGCAAGACCACCACGCCGGAGTTCGGCCACAAGGCGGTGACGGAGAGCCCCCTCTTCGGGATCACCCGGAATCCGTGGAACCCCGCGCTCACGCCCGGCGGCTCGAGCGGCGGCGCGGGAGCGGCGGTCGCCGCCGGGCTCGGTCCGCTCGCGATCGGCACCGACGGCGGCGGCTCCATCCGGATCCCCGCGTCGTTCTGCGGCATCTACGGGCTCAAGCCGTCGTTCGGCCGTGTGCCGCAGAATCCGGGCTTTCCGGGCTGGGAGACGCTCTCGCACACCGGCCCCATGACCCGCACCGTGCGCGACGCGGCCCTCATGCTGGACGCGATCGCGGGGCCCGACGATCGCGATCGCCACTCGCTGCCCACCGCCGGCCGGTCCTTCCTGGAGGCGTGCGAGGGCGGCATCGCCGGGCTCAGCGTCGCCTGGTCGCCCGATCTCGGCTACGCGCGCGTGGATCCGGAGGTGGCCGATCTGTGCGCGGCGGCGGCCGAGCGCTTCGAGAGCTTCGGCGGGCACGTCGAAGTCGTCTCGCCCTCCTGGGAGGACCCGGAGGAGACCTTCCGGATCACGGTCGGGGCCGAGACGTGGAGCGCGTGGGGCGATCGCCTCGAGGCCGACGGCGAGCAGATGGACCGCTCGCTCCGGGCCCTGCTGCGCTTCGGCTCCGAGGTGACCGCCGCGCAGTATCTCCGCGCGACGCGCCGCCGCGGCGAGTTCTATACCGAGGTGCATCGGTTCCTGGCGCGCTTCGATCTGCTGATCACCCCGACGGTGGCGGTGCCCGCGTTCGAGGTCGGCAAGCCCGGGCTCAACGAGGTCAACGGCCAGCCGTC
>CAMLFJ010000525.1 GCA_946479205.1 uncultured bacterium
CGGATGGGACCACCTCCTGTTCCTCCTCGTGCTGCTCCTGCGCGGGGGCGGCTGGCTCTCCCTTCTCCGGATCGTCACCGCGTTCACCCTCGCCCACAGCGCGACCCTCGCCCTCGCCGCCCTCGACGTGGTGACCCTCCCCGATCGGCTCATCGAGTCGGTCATCGCCCTGTCGATCGCGCTGGTCGCGGGCGAGAACCTCCTGTTCCGCTCGCTGGTGGCCCGGCGGTGGCTGGTCAGCTTCTGCTTCGGGCTGGTCCACGGCTTCGGCTTCTCGTCCGTTCTCCGCGAGGTCGGGCTCCCCACGCAGGGCCTCGTGCTCTCGCTCCTCGGCTTCAACGTCGGGGTCGAGCTCGGGCAGGCCCTGGTGGTGGCCCTCGCGCTGCCCGCGCTGGCCCTCCTCCGGCGAACCCACTGGGAGACGCGCGTGGTCCGGATCGCCTCGCTGGCCACCCTGCTCATCGGCTCGATCCTGTTCGTGGAGCGCGCGCTGTTCTGAGCACGCCGCCGTTGTCAATGTGGTGCCCCTGTGCCACGCTAGGAAGCCGTGACGACGGCCCTCCGGTTCCTGCCGCCGCTCGCGTGGTCGGTGCTGATCGCGTGGTTCTCGGGCGCCCGGTGGGGCGGCGGCGCCACGACCCCGCTCTTCGAGCCCTGGCTGCGCTGGCTCTTGCCCTGGGCCACCCCCGAGCAGATCGCGGGCGCGCACTGGCTCCTGCGGAAGACCGGCCACGTCGTCGAGTACGCGGTGCTCGCCCTGCTCTGGCGCCGCGCCCTCGCCGGCCCCGACGCGCCCGTGCCCTGGCGGTGGCCGCTCGCGCTCGCCGCGCTCACCGCCGGGCTCGACGAGACGCACCAGGCCTTCACTCCCACGCGTGAAGGGCGCATCGCCGACGTGCTGCTCGACAGCGGCGCGGCGGCGGCCGCCCTCCTGGTGGCCGCGCGCGGGATGTGGCGCGCCGCCGATGGGCTCGCGTGGCTGCTGCTCTGGGCGGCCGCCGCGGGCGGTACCGTGATGCTCGCAATCGATCTGGCCGCGGCCGCGCCGTCGGGCTGGCTCTGGTGGAGCGTTCCCGCCGCGTGGCTCACCCTCTGGATCTGGCGACGGAGGCGCGCCCGCGCGTGAGCGACCTGCCCGCGTGGCGGCAGGGCGACCTGCCCCACGCGCCCGCCTACAACCCCATCAACCTGGTCCGGGTCATCGGACCGGGCGCGATCCTGCTCGGGCTCTCGCTGGGCGCGGGCGACTGGCTGCTCGGCCCCGCGATCGCCGCCGCCTACGGCCCGACCCTGCTCTGGGTCTGCACGCTGTCGATCCTCTTCCAGGCCGCGCTCAACGCGGAGATGGCGCGCTACACGCTGGCCACCGGCGAGCCCATCTTCACCGGCTTCATGCGCCAGCGGCCCGGCGCGGGGTTCTGGGCCGCCGGCTACTCGCTCCTCCATCTCGCGCAGGTGGGCTGGCCCGGCTGGGCGCTCGCGGGCGGCTCCGCCCTCGCCGCGCTGCTGCTCGGCCGCGTGCCGCGCGCGGAGGACCGCGACGTGGTGGTCGGCCTCGGGTACCTGATCTTCCTCGGCGCGGTCGGCATCGTGCTGCTCGGCCGGCGCGCCCAGCGGGCATTCGAGATCGCCGAGTGGATCATGATGGCGTGGATGCTGGGATTCCTCGTCGCCCTGGCCGTCCGCTTCGTGCCCGGCCCGGCCTGGTCCCGACTCGCGTGGAGCTTCGCGGGCCGTCCGCTGTGGGAGCCCGGCTTCGTCGCCACGAGCTTCCCGGCCGCCACGATCGACTGGACGCTCGTCACCGCCTTCGCGGCGTACTCCGGCGCGGGCGGCACCATCAACGCCATGCTCACCTACTGGCTGCGCGACAAGGGCTTCGGCATGGCGGGCACCGTGGGGGCGCAGCCGACGCCGGTGGGCGATCAGACCATCCTGCTGCCGCGCGACGGGGCCATCTTCCCGCCCAGCGAAGCGAACCTCGCGAAGTGGCGCGAGTGGTGGCGCTATCTCCGGGCGGACCTCTCCTACCTGTGGACCGCGGGCTGCCTGATCGGCATGGGACTCCCGGTGCTGCTCGCGCTGGACGCGGTGCCCGCGGGCACCGACATGGGCGGCTTCGGGGCGGGCGCGGTCTTCGCGCGCGAGCTGACCCGGCGCTACTCGGCCCTGCTCTGGCTGCCCGCGCTGCTGACCACGCTCTGGATCTTCTTCTCGACCCAGGTCGGCATCGTGGAGGGCTTCACGCGCAACGTGACCGAGATGCTCTGGACCGCAGGGGTGCGACCGGCCAGCGCGGGCCGCGTCTACTACCCGGTGCTCGCGCTCTTCGTGATCGCCGGGGGCCTCGCCATGACAGTGGCGGATCCCCTCACCCTGATCGTGATCGGCGCCGACGTGGCGGCGGTGAACTTCGCGGTGCTGTCCTTCCACACCCTGCGCCTGAATCGCGCGCTGCTGCCGGAGGCGCTACGGCCGCCGCGCTGGCGCGAGGCGGTGGTCGCGGGGGGGGGCATCGGCTTCGCGGTGCTGGCCCTGCTCGCGACGGCGGCCCGGCTCGGGCTGCTCTCCGCGTCCGGCGGCTGAGCTACACCCCGCCGATCGCGCGGCCGTTCACCAGCACGAGCTTCAGATCCACGAGCGCGTCGATGCGCTCGGCCGGATCGCCCGTCACCGCGATCAGGTCCGCCGCGTAGCCGGGAGCCACGCGTCCGGTCACCTCGCCCAGGCCCAGGCAGTCCGCCGCGGTGACGGTGGCGGACCGGATCGCCTCGAGCGGGGTCATGCCGTACTTCACCATCAGGGCGAGCTCGGGCAGCAGGGAGCCGTGGAAGTTGAGCGGGGTGCCCGAGTCGGCGCCCGCCGCGATGCGCACCCCCGCGCGATGCGCGAGCTGGAAGCTCGCCACGTGCGCGGGCACGACCTGCTCGGACTTGCGGACCATGAATTGCGGGATCCCCGCCGCGAGCCCGCCCGCCGCGATGGCGATGGGCGCGTTCAGGGTCGGCACCAGGAAGG
>CAMLFJ010000526.1 GCA_946479205.1 uncultured bacterium
CTACCCGATCATGAAGAAGAACGGGGGCGGAAAGATCATCAACATCGGCTCGATGATGTCGATCTTCGGCGCCTCCTACGCGCCCGCCTACGCCGCCTCCAAGGGCGGCATCGTCCAGCTCACCAAGGCGACCGCGTCGGCGTGGGCCCGCGACAACATCCAGGTCAACGCGGTGCTGCCCGGCTGGATCGACACCGAGCTGACGACCAACGCCCGGAAAGAAGTTCAGGGTCTCCACGACCGCGTCCTCGCGCGCACGCCCGCGTCCCGCTGGGGCCTGCCCGACGATCTCTCGGGCATCGCGGTGTTTCTCGGCGGTCCCGCCTCCGATTTCGTGACCGGAACCGCCATTCCGGTGGACGGAGGCTATTCGATCCAGGGCTAAAGTGCGGTACACTGGACGACGCGTGATGTGGGCGTCGGCACGACTCTTCCTGGTAGCTCTGGTGGTGTCCGGCTGCGCGTCGGTCGCCCCGATCGACGCGGTGGTGCGCCGCCCGGCCTCACCCGACCTGGTCCGCTTCGGGGTGGACACCTTCGCGTTCCCCAACGAGAGCCGCAGCAAGAATCGCGGCAAGCCCGACCTCTACGCCAACTACTGCTTCGTGATGGTGCGGGCGGTAACCCAGTTCCAGCGCTTCGCCCGCTTCGATCCCGCCGCGCCCCGGGTCGCGCCCGCGGAGTACGTCGCCAGGGTCAACCAGGTCGTGGCGCAGAAGCCCTGGGACGAGCCGTGGCCCGCGGACCGGCGGATCGTGATCCCGGGGTACGCCTCGCTCCACGAGTTCTCGCGCGCCCAGGAGGCGGCGGTCAAGGAGGGGATGGTCGGGCGATTCTGGACCTTCGTGCACTGGACCAACTGGCGCGTGGTGTTCCCGATGCCGGGCTGGCAGCAGGAGCGGGTCGCCCGGGAGACGCTCGTCGAGCTGGCCGAGGGGCGGCCGGTCCAGTTCCTCGTGACGAACTTCCCGAAGTGGGAGCTCAACCACACCGTGCTCGCCTACGCGTACGCGCTCGACGCGACCGGCAACGTGCTCTTCACGGTCTACGATCCGAACGATCCCCACGAGCCCGGGCGCATCACCTTCGATCGGACCGAGCGGCGCTTCGAGTCGAGTCGCCTCTACGATACCAGCCAGGGAACCATCCGGGCATTCCGGATGTACTACGGGGCGCTGCTCTAGACCGATGCCCAGCGAGCCCGCCGCGCCCGACTGGTACTCGCACGGACTGAATCGCGTCGTCTACTACCGCCTGGCCAGCGCCGTGGCGGGCGCCCTGCCGCGCCCCGCGCGCCTCCGCCTCGCGCGCGGCCTCGGCCGCCTGCTCGCCCGGGCGCTCCCCGCGGAGCGCCGCGCGGTGCGGGGCAATCTCGGACGCGTGCTGGCGGGCGCCCCGCCCGCGATGATCGAGGCGCGGGTGCGGGAGACCTTCGCCAACTTCGGCGCGTTCTTCGCCGATCTGCTGACGCTCAATCGCCGCCCCGGGGCCGACCTTCGCGCCTACGTCGCGTCCTCCGAGGGCGAGCATCACCTGGACGCGGCCATCGCGGCGGGGCGGGGCGTCGTCCTGCTCACCGCGCACCTCGGCAACTGGGAGTTCGCGGGGCGGCTCCTGTCATCCCGGGGCGGCCGCACCGCCCACGTGGTGCTCTCCGCCGAGCAGGACGCGGCGCTCGAGGGGTACCTGCGGCGCGACGGCCCGCAGCTCCGCTTCGTGACGCGGCATCACGCCACCTCCACGCTCGGCCTGCTCGCCGCGCTCCGGCGCGCCGAGCTGGTGGCGATGCAGGCGGACCGGCCGAGCGGCGGGCGCGGCGACGCGATCGTGCCGTTCTTCGGCGAGCCCGCCGCGTTCCCGCTGGGCCCGTTCGTGCTCGCGCGCGCGACGGGCGCGGCGGTGATCCCCGCCTTCTGCGCGATGGCCCCGAACGGCCTCTTTCGGCTCGAAGTCGATCCGCCGATCTGGGTGAAGCCGGGGGAAGAGCTGGTCGGTCTCGCCAGCGTGGTCGCCTCGCTCGAGCGCGTCATCCGCGCCTACCCGACCCAGTGGTTCAACTTCTTCGACGCCTGGAGCCCGCCCGGTGGCCACGCCTGAGCGCGTGGTGATCGCCGCCGCCGGGGTGGTGACCCCGATCGGCCAGGACCTGGAGGCGTTCTGGTCCTCGCTGGTTACCGGCGCCTCCGGTATCTCGCAGATCGAACGCGTGCCGGTCGCCGACCTGCGGGTGCAGCGGGGCGGCGAGGTCAAGAAGCTCGGCCGCATCAAGGACTGGCGGGGCGTGCCCGACTGTCGCGCGAGCCGCCTGCTGATCGCGGCGGCCGACGACCTCTGCGCGCAGGCCGCGTTCCGCCCGCTGCCGCTCGATCCCGCGCGTGTCGGGGTGGTGGTGGGCACCGCGCTGGGAGGCGTGGAGGAAGGCGAGAAGGCGCTCGCGGGCGACCGCGGTGGCCGCCGGCTGTCCCAGGCGCTCTACGACGGGCCCGGCTGGGCCCTCGCCCGCTGGCTCGGCGCGCGCGGCCCGGTGATCACGGTGTCCACCGCGTGCGCGTCGGGCGCGACCGCGATGGCGGTCGGGGCCGACCTGCTGCGCTCGGGCGAGGCGGACGCGGTGGTGGCGGGCGGCTACGACGCGCTCTGTCGCTTCGTCCTGCGCGGCTTCGACGCCCTGCGCTCGCTCACGCGCGACGAGGTCCGGCCGTTCGACCGGCGCCGCAGCGGCCTGCTCCTGGGCGAGGCGGGCGCCCTCGCGCTGCTGCTCCGGGAGCGGGACGCGCGGGGCCCGCGGCTCGGCACGCTGCTGGGCTACGGCAGCGCCAGCGACGGCTTCCACATCGCGGCACCCGAGCCAGAGGGGCGCGGCCTCGAGCGGGCCATCCGCGCCGCGCTCGCCGACGCGCGCGTCTCGGCCGCGGACATCGACATGGTGAGCGCGCATGGGACCGCCACGCCGCTCAACGACCGGATCGAGACGGCCGCGCTCAAGCGGGCCCTGGGACG
>CAMLFJ010000527.1 GCA_946479205.1 uncultured bacterium
GGCTCATGCCCACCACGTCGAACTGGGCGTGGGTGACCACGATGCGCTCGCAGCCCTCCTCGCGCGCGGCCGCGATGAGGGCGAGCGCCTCGTCGGGCGCAGCGTGGCCGGTCTGCACCACCAGGCGCTGCGCCGCGCAGATCTTCAGGACCGCGCGCGCCGCGGGCAGGACCTGGCCGCGCTCGTCGACTATTCGAATGCCCGCGGGCTTGACGCCCGCGGGTGTGCCGCTGCGCTTCACGTGCCCAGTGCGCTTCATGTGGTTGTCGGCGTCGAACGTCGGGAACCAGACCACGCGGCCGAAGCCGCCCTGCATGCGCCACATCCACTCGACGGCCTGCGGGTTGAGCCCGCCCACCGCGTGGTTGAGCGTGATGCCGCCGAACACCTTGATGCCCGGCACGTGCTTGCGGACAAGATACGCGCGATCGGCGGTGTGGGTCACGTGGTTCTTGAAGACCACCGCTTCCATCTGGCGCGTGGCGGCCAGGGTGGCCAGCTCGTCGTCGTCGAGCGCCCGGCCGAAGATGTCGGGCGCCGCGTGGGTGTGGAAGTCGATCAGGCCCTTGATCGGGCTGACCGGCGGCGGGGGCGGGGAGTAGCCCTGCACGCCGGGGTTGGCGGTGGCACCGGTCGTGGCCGCGGCGGGCCGGCCGTGGGAGGCGCTGGCGGATCGCCGGGATCCTCGCGGCGCCGCGAGTCCGACCGGCGCGGCTGCGCGCACATGGCAGCAGCCGCAGACGAGATGGGTCATGACTCCCGGGATTCTACACGAGGGCTTGACTTGAAGGCGACCCGTCGTAGACTCGTCTCCAGCCGTCCAGGCGGCTGACGGTCCGCGTGAAGGGTCGAACCCACCTGTTCGAGCAGGACGAAGCGAACCACCTTCCGCCCGATACCGCGGACACCGGGCACATGGAAGGGTGGTGCGTCATGGCGTTACCGGATCGTCCCAGCCTCGAGTACCTCAAGAAGCTCGCCAAGGACCGGCTCCCGGAATTGCGTCGCGCAGATCCGCGCGCTCGCCTGGCCGACGCCCAGCTCGCGGTGGCCCGCGAGCAGGGCTTCACCAGCTGGCGCGCGCTGCGCGCCGAGCTCGACCGGCGACTTGCCCCCGCTCCGCCCGACCCGGTCACCGATCTCTTCGCCGCGATCCGGGCCGGGGAGGAGGCCACGGTGGACCGGCTGCTCGCCGCGCACCCGGCGCTCGCCAATGCGCGCGACGAGGAGGGCAGCACCCCGCTGACCGCCGCGGTCGATGCGCACCGCGCCGCGCTCATCCCGCTCCTGCTCCGCCGCGGGGGAGACCCGCACCTGGTCTACGCGCACTCCGCCCACACCCCTCTCTCCTGGGCGGTGGTGATCGAGGCGTACGACTGCGCCCGCGCCCTCATGCAGGCCGGCGTCGAGCCGGATCTCTTCTGCGCGGCGGGCCTGGGCGAGGTCGACCGGGTTCGCGCATTCTTCGGGCCCGACGGGCGGCTCCGGCCGGGCGCCTCCATCACCGGCAGCTCACGCTACGCTCCCGACGGCACGCGCCTGCCCTGTCCGCCCGGCAGCGACCGCGAGGTGGTGGCGGACGCGCTCTACATGGCGAGCCGCGCCGGCCACGAGGGCACGGTGCGCGAGCTGCTCGCCCGCGGCCCCGATCTCTCCTTCCGGGCCTTCGCGGGCGCGACCGCGCTGCACTGGGCCTACTTCGCGGGCGCGGCCCCGGTCATCGCGCTCCTCCTCGCCGCCGGGGCGGATGCCACGCTTCGCGATCCCGTGCTAGGCTGCACGCCTGAGGCGTTCGGCATCTGCACCTCCGCGAGCTGGGGGTGGGTGTCGAAGGTCCGGCAACGGCTGGCGCAGGACCCGGCGCTGGTGCGGGCCGAGAGCCTCCGGGGCGGGCCGCTGCACGAGGCGGCGTACGCGGGCAGCCTCGCGGCGGTGCGGGCCCTGGTCGAGGCGGGTGCCGCGCCGGGACGGCGCAACGCGGAGGGCCGGACCGCGGCGGACCTCGCGCGGGCCCGGCCCGAGCAGCCCGGATGCGCGCAGGTGGCGGAGTGGCTGGGGGGGAGTGCACCCGAACCGAGGAGGCCCTGATGTTCTTCGAGCTCCGGCAGTACCACATCCGTCCCGGGCAGCAGGAGAAGTGGGTGAAGTGCATGGAGGAGGAGATCATCCCGTTCCAGGTCAAGATGGGCATGGTCATCCTCGGCAGCTTCGTGGGGGAGGAGGACCAGAGCGTGTACGTGTGGATCCGCCGCTTCGACAGCGAGGCGGAGCGCAAGCGGCTCTACGACGCGGTCTACCAGAGCGACTACTGGAAGAACGATATCTCTCCGCGGGTCGGCCAGATGATCGACCGCGAGCAGATCAAGGTGACCCGCCTGACCGCGACACCGCACTCGCCGATCCAGTGACCGATTCGCCGCTCGAGACGGCGCGGAAGCTCGCGCCGATGATCCGGGCCGCCGCCCCGGAGACGGACGCGCTGCGCGAGCTGCCACGTCCGCTCTTCGAGGCGATGGCCGACGCCGGCCTCTTCCGGCTCGCGCTGCCGCGAACGCTCGGCGGCTTCGAGATGGACCTGCCGAGCTACATCCAGGTGATCGAGGAGCTGGGGAAGGCCGACGCGAGCACCGGGTGGGTGACCAACCAGGTGTCGATCTTCGCGACCTACGCGGCGCGGATGCCGACCGCGGCCGCGCGCGCGATCTGGATCGACACGCCGCGCTCGGTGGTGGCCAACACCCCGCAGGCCAACGCGCAGGCGGTGGTGGTGCCGGGCGGCTACCGGGTCACCGGCCGCCAGGGCTTCAGCACCGGCAGCCGGCACGCCTCCTGGCTGGCCGCGCACGCCACCGTCACCGAGCAGGGCCGGCCCCGGCTCGACGAGGGCCAGCCCGAGATGCGCTACTGCTTCGTGCCGCGCGCCCAGGCCGAGATCCTCGACACCTGGCAGGTCCGGGGCATGCGCGGTACCGGCACCAACCACTTCG
>CAMLFJ010000528.1 GCA_946479205.1 uncultured bacterium
CCACCGAGATCTACACTCTTTCCCTACACGACGCTCTTCCGATCTTGACCCTCGCCCGCAAGTTCGTGGAGCTGCACGGCGGCCGCCTCTGGGTGAAGAGCCAGGTCGGCCAGGGCTCCACCTTCACCTTCTCTGTTCCGGAGCGACCATGGCCGGCGAGCTGATCCTGATCGTCGAGGACAACGAGAAGAACCGGAAGCTGGAGCGCGACATCCTCCAGTTCCACGGCTACCGCACCGCGGAGGCCGACAACGCGGAGGACGGGATCGTGCTGGCGCAGGCGACGCCGCCCGCCCTGATCCTGATGGACATCCAGCTCCCGCGCATGAACGGGATCGAGGCCCTCCAGGTCCTGCGCGCCGACGCGCGGACCCGGGCCATCCCGGTGATCGCGGTGACCGCGTCGGCCATGACCCAGGACCGGCAGAAGATCATGGCGGCCGGCTTCGACGCCTACCAGGCCAAGCCCATCGACGTGACCCAGTTCGTGGCCGCGGTGCGCGCGATGCTCGATCGCCCCACCCGGGAGGGGGGCGGGCGGTGAACGATCCGGCCCGCATCCTGGTGGTGGACGACACCCCGATGAACGTCAAGCTCCTCGAGGGCGTGCTCGCCGGCCACGGCTACGCGGTGATCACCGCGCCGTCGGGTGCGATCGCGCTGGAGCGGGTGCGGGCCGAGCATCCGGACCTGGTGCTCCTGGACGTGGTGATGCCCGAGATGAGCGGGTACGAGGTGTGCCGGCGCCTGCGCGCCGAGGACGCGACGCGGCTCCTGCCGGTGGTCATGGTCACCGCGCTCGACCCGGTCACCGAGCGGGTGAAGGGCATCGAGGTGGGCGCCGACGATTTCCTGACCAAGCCGATCAACCAGCCCGAGCTGCTGGCCCGGGTGCGCTCGCTGCTGCGCATCCGGGCGCTGCACGATGAGCTGGCCGAGCTGAACCGGACCCTTGAGCAGCGCGTGCGGGACCAGGTGGCCCAGCTCGAGCGCCTCGGGCGTCTGCGCCGCTTCTTCTCGCCCCAGCTCGCAGAGCTGATCGTGGCCGGCGACACCGAGGACCCGCTCAAGAGCCACCGGCGGGAGATCACGGTGGTCTTCCTCGACCTGCGCGGCTTCACCGCGTTCGCGGAGACCGCGGAGCCGGAGGAGGTCATGACCGTGATCCGCGAGTACCACGCCGAGATGGGCCGGCTGATCGTGGCCGCGGAGGGCACGCTGGAGCGGTTCGCGGGCGACGGCATGATGATCTTCTTCAACGACCCGGTCGAGGTGCCCGACCCGGCCGCGCGGGCCGTCCGCATGGCCGGCGCGATGCGGGATCGGATCGCTACGCTCACCGAGGCGTGGCGCAAGCGCGGGTTCGATCTCGACTTCGGGGTGGGCATCGCGCAGGGCTACGCCACCATCGGGGCGGTCGGCTTCGAGGGGCGGCTCGACTACGGGGCCATCGGCACCGTGACCAATCTCGCCTCGCGGCTCTGCGGCGAGGCCAAGCCCGGGCAGATCCTGCTCTCCCAGCGGGTGGTGGGCGGGGTGGACCAGATCGCCGAGGTCGAGGCAATCGGCGAGCTGACCCTGAAGGGCTTCCAGCGGCCGGTGAAGGCCTTCAACGTGGTGCGTCTGAAGGAGTGACGGCGGTCTCATGGATCGCAGGTCCTTCACGGCCACCGTGATCGCCGGGCTCGCAACCACGCCGCGCGCCGCCCGCGCGCAGTCGTCCAGGAAGGTGGTCAAGGTCGGCGTGCTCCGGGCCGCGCCCGACTCCCCCGTCTTCCGTCGGAACTTCGATCGGTTGCGGCAGGCGCTCCACCAGGGCGGGTTCGTCGACGGGACGAGCCTCGCCCTCGAGTACCGGATCAGGGCCGGCACCACCGAGGAGATCGCGGGCCTCGCGGGGGACCTCGCCCGGCTCCGGATGGACGCCATCCTGGCGGTCGGGCCGGCCGCGGTGCGGGCCGCCACGAGCGTGACGAAGTCCATCCCGATCGTGGCGGTCGATCTCGAGTCGGATCCGGTGGCGGAGGGCTTCGTGACCGGGCTCGCCCGGCCCGGCCGGAACGTCACCGGGTTGTTCCTCGATTTCCCCGAGGTGAGCGGGAAGTGGATCGAGCTGTTGCGGGAGATGGTTCCACGCCTTTCCCTGATCTGCGTGACCTGGGATCCCGCGACCCCTCCCAACCTGCTCCGGGGCGCCGAGGCCGCGGCGCGCACGATGCGCCTGCAGATCCTCGCGCAGGAGGCCGCGGGAGTGGAAGGACTGGCCGCCGCCTTTCGACTGGCGAGCGCCCGGCGGGCGGGCGCGATGCTCATGCTCCCGTCCACCATGATCAACTCGGCGCGGCAGGACATCATCGCGCTGGCGGTGAAGCATCGGATCGCGACGATCATGGCGTTCCCCGAGTTCGCCGAGGAGGGCGGGCTCATCGCCTACGGACCCAACGTGGCCGACATGTTCCACCAGGCCGGCCGCGTCGCGGTGAAGGTCCTGCGGGGCGTGGACCCGAGCGAGATCCCGATCGAGCGGCCGGCCCGCTTCGAGATGATCGTGAACCGCCGGACCGCCGTGAGCCTGGGGCTCGTGGTGTCCCGGCCCCTGCTCGCCCGCGCGGACAAGGTGATCGAGTGAAGCGGGTCGCGGTCGTCGGCGCGGGCGCCATCGGCACGTTCCTCGGCACCTACCTATCCCGGACCGGCGCGGACGTCTCGGTGCTCGCCCGCGCCGCGACCGCGGCCGCCCTGCGGGCCCACGGCTTCCGGTTCGAGGAGGGTGGCGCGACGCTCGCCGCGCCGGTGCGGGTGGCGGAGGACACCGCCGCGCTCGGCCCGCAGGATCTGGTCGTGCTCGCGGTGAAAGGGCCGTCGCTGCCGGGCCTCGCCCCCGCGGTCCGGCCGCTGCTCGGCCCCGACACCGTGGTGCTCACCGCGATGAACGGGGTGCCGTGGTGGTTCTTCCACGGCCTCGGCGGGC
>CAMLFJ010000529.1 GCA_946479205.1 uncultured bacterium
CCCGGCCGCGCGGGCCGCCGGGCGCGCCGGCCGCGCGAGGGACGAAGGCGCGGCGGGCACGCCGGGAGCGGCGGCGTCCTCCACCAGGTCCACGAAGAGCGGACGTGTCCAGTCGAAGGCGGACCAGGTCAGCAACAGCGCGACGAGCCCCGCGTGCAGCACCACCGACAGGATGACGCCTCCGAGGCGCGCGATCACCGGTGACGCTCCTGCCAGTCCACGATGGCCCGACCGAGGGCCACGCGCACCGCCCGCGCCACCACCCAGCCCATCTCGCTCGCCGGCCCGCCGAAGCGCGCCGCCGGCCCGCGGCCGGTCGCGGCGATCACCACCGCGTCGGTGGAGGTCCCGGTCGCCGCGTGGCCGCCGTCGGCCAGCAGGCCGGCCTCGTGCAGCAGGAGCCCCTTCACCTCCGTCGCGGTGATCACCGCGTTGACGAGGGCGGCCGGCTCCGGATCCCCGTCGATCACCACGATGGTGTTGATGGTGGACGCGACCCACGTCGCCACCGGCGAGAGACCCGCGGCCACCGGATTGCTCAGCCCCACCGTGACGACGGCCAGCGCGTGAACTCCGCCGGCGGACTCCTCGGCCTGCTCCGCGCGCTCCGTGTTCGCGCCGGTGAGCAGACCCACCCACGGCGCCGGCACCCCGGTCCGCCGGGCGAAGGCCTCGATCATGCCCGCGGGATCCGCGCACACATCGTGCTTGCCCACGTGCAGGTTCACCACCGCGCGGGCCCGGGCAAGGCCGCCGTGGTGCACCGCCGAGGACAGGACACGGAGCGGCGCCTGGCTTCGCACCACCACCGCCTCGCTCCCGACCTCGACGGAGACCCCGGCGATCATGGGTGTGATCCTAGAACGACGCCCGCAGTCCGACCAGGGCGTTGATGCCGAGCGCGGGGAACCCGCGCACCTCCGCGTAGCCTTCCTTGAGCAGATTGCTGATCCGCGCGGTCAGCTCGAGCTTCTGCAGCCATCCCGTGCGCTCCAGGATGCGCCAGGTCCCGCCGATGTCCACCCGAGTGTATCCGCTGTTGTACACCTCGCCGAATTGCTCGAACTGCTCGCTGACCACGTGGACCTGGGTGAAGAGCGAGAGCTTGCTGATCGGCTCCCAGGTCAGCCCGATGTTCCAGCGATGCCGCGGCTCCCGCGGCAGGGGCCGGTCGGTGGCCAGGTTCTCCGAGTCCGTGTAGGTGTAGTTGAGCGAGGCGACCAGGTTCGGCAGCACGTCCACCTCGCCGGTGAACTCGATGCCCGCGCTGCGGGCGCGCCCCACGTTGAAGGGCCCGCCGAACGGCGCGGTGGGGAGCGGGGTGCAGCAGGTGATCAGGTTCTTGAAGTTGTTCTGGAAGTAGGTGAGCCCGAGCCGGATCCGGTTGTTCCAGAGCTTCTGGTCCACCCCGAAGTCGTAGGAGAGGCTCTCTTCCGGCTGCAGGGCCGGGTTGCCGAAGCCCGGGAAGAAGAGGTCATTGAAGGTCGGGGCCCGGAAGCCGGTCCCGGCGCTGCCCCGAAGGCGCGTACCGGTCTCCTTGATCAGGAAGGACAGCGAGCCGCGCTCGGTGGTGCTGGTGCCGAACACGCTGTTGTCCTCGATCCGGAAGCCGCCGGTCAGGAACAGCCGCTCGAAGAAGCGGAGCTGCTGCTCGAAGAAGACCGACTGGGTCTCGGTGGCCGCGCGGAAGGTGCCCTTGTTCTCCCCGATCTCCCGGCGGTGCTCCAGCCCCACGCTGCTCGTGCTCCACTTGCCGATGAAGAACGAGTTCACCCACTCCGCCTCCCGCCGCTCCACGTTGACCTGGGAGAAGGTCGCGAAGTCGAAGTCCACGCCCGGGTCCAGCGGATCCTGAAAGCCCGCGCTGTTCTCGTACCGGGCGAGGCGGGCCCGGGTCTCCCACCACTCCACCGGGCGGCTCTTGCCTTCGAGACTGAAGATGGTCGTCTCGGACTGGGAGCGGGCGTTCCGGTTGATGATCGGCACGATCGGCTGTGGGCCGGGGAACACCCCCTTCACCGGCACGCCGACGTCGTTCTTGTTGTAGCGGAACACGAAGTCGAGCGTGGAGTCCCAGGGCAGCGTGGCGCCGACGCGCGCGCTGATCGCGTTGGTGTCGGTCTCGTCGTTCTGGAACTGGCCGTTGCTCTCGAAGTGCGAGGCGGACAGGGCGTAGTTCAGGATCTTCCACGCCCCGGAGACGGTCGCGCGGGAGACGAGGGTGTCGTAGTTGCCCACCTCCTGCTGGATGGTGGCCTGGAACGGCCCACCCTTGCCCTTGCGAGTGATGATGTTGATGACCCCCCCGATGGCGTCCGCCCCGTAGAGGGTGGACTGGGGGCCCCGGATCACCTCGATGCGCTCGATCAGGTCCGGCGAGATGTCGGACAGGTCGACCTGGCCGAGGGTCGGGCTCTTCACCCGCAGGCCGTCCACCAGCACCTGCACCTGGTTGGCGTTGGCCCCGCGGATGGTGACGCTCGTGGTCTTGCCATAGGCGCCCGAGCGCCGGATCTCGACGCCGGGCACGCTCCGGAGCGCCTCGTCCAGGGTCGGGTAGTGATAGGTCTGGAAGTCCTCGCCGGGCACCACGCTGACCGAGGCCCCGAGGTGCTCGGCAGGAGTCGCGACCGGGGTCGCCGTCACCACCACCGGATCCACACGTTTCGACTCCTGCGCATGCGCCGCCGGGGGCGCCATCAGAGCCAGGACGAGCAACCACACGAATTGCTGTCGCATCGACCACTCCTTTTGCCTCGAAAGGGATTGGCATCCGTGATCGCAGCCAGGTCTCCTGACTCGTGGATCGGCGTCGTGGCCCGGCCTTCCCAGGCGCCCCCTCGGGCACCCAGTGGCTCCCATCACGGGATCGGGCGAGACTCCCCACTTACAGTGGCGGGACCGTGCCGGCTTCGGCCCTGACAACGGCCGGGACCGGCTTCCCTTGACCTGCGATCT
>CAMLFJ010000530.1 GCA_946479205.1 uncultured bacterium
GCGCAGACCGTCTCGGCGCCGTAGCGCGGCCCCCGGTGCGCCGATGATCCGCGTGACCCGACGACAGGTGCTGGGTGGCAGCGCCGCCGCGCTCGTGGCCGCGCTGTATCGAGGCTCGCCGGCCGACGCCCAGAGCGCCTCGGCCGGCCCGCCCGCGGCGCAGCTCGTGGAGGATCTCGTCGCGGCCAACCGCATCCTGGCGGACCAGGGCGTCCTCGACGGCTACGGGCACGTGAGCGCGCGGCACGATCGCGATCCCGCCCGCTTCCTCATGTCCCGCTCGCTGGCCCCCGAGCTGGTGACCGCGGCCGACATCCTGGAATACGACCTGGACAGCGAGGCGGTGGACGCGCGCGGGCGCACGAGCTATCTCGAGCGCTACATCCACGGCGAGATCTACCGCGCCCGGCCCGACGTGCAGGCGGTCGTGCACAGCCACTCGCCGTCGGTGATCCCGTTCGGCGTGACCGGGGTCCCGCTGCGGCCGCTCTACCACATGAGCGCGTTCCTCGCGGCCGGGGCGCCGGTGTGGGACATCCGCGCCGCCGCGGGTGACACCGACATGCTGGTGCGCACGCCCGCCATCGGGCGCGCGCTCGCCGGGAGCCTCGGCTCCCACGCGGTGGTCCTCATGCGCGGCCACGGGGTCGTGGTGGTGGGGAGCGGGCTGCCCCACGTGGTGTTCCGGAGCGTCTACACCGAGGTCAACGCGCGGCTGCAGGCGCAGGCGATGGGGCTGGGCGGTCCCGTCACCTATCTGAGTCCGGAGGAAGCGAAGCGCGCCGAGGGGTCGGTCGGCGGCACGCTCGGTCGCCCGTGGGAGCTGTGGAAGCGCAAACTGAGGAGGGATCCGTGACCGCGATCACCGAGCTCGAGACGCCCGCCGTGACGGTTCACCTGGACGTGATGGCGGACAATATCCGCCGCGTGCAGGCCCACCTGACTCGCCACGGGCTCGGCAATCGCCCGCACATCAAGACCCACAAGATCCCGGCCATCGGCCAGATGCAGATGGCGGCGGGCGCGGTGGGCATCACCTGCCAGAAGCTGGGCGAGGTGGAGGTCTTCGCCGACGCCAAGGTGGCCGACGACGTGCTGCTCACCTACAACATCCTCGGCGCGGCCAAGACCGAGCGGCTGATGGCCCTCGCGCGGCGGGTGCCGCGGCTCGCGGTGGTGTTCGACAACGAGGTGGTGGCCCGCGAGCTGTCCGCGGCGGCGGCGCGGCACCGCGTGGACCTCGAGTTCCTCGTCGAGTGCGACACCGGCTTCCGGCGCACCGGCGTCCAGACGCCCGACGAGGCCTTCGGGCTCGCCCGCACCGCCATGAAGCTCCCGGGCCTGCGCTTCAAGGGGCTCATGACCTTCCCCAATCGCGATCCCGACACCCGCGAGTTCTTCGAGCCCGCCCTCGCCCTCTTCAAGCAGGCCGGCATTCCGGTGCCGGTGGTCTCGGGCGGGGGCACGCCCGCGCTCGCCACGGTGGACCGTTTCCCGATGCTGACCGAGCACCGCGCGGGGACCTGCGTCTACAACGACGCGATGGTGGTGTCGAGCGGCACCGCCACGTGGGAGCAGTGCGCGATGCGCGTGCGCGCCACCGTGGTGAGCCGCCCCACCGATGACCGCGGGGTGCTCGACGCGGGGAGCAAGGTGCTCACCTCGGACCTCTACCACATGAAGGGCTACGGCCACGTCATGGAGTACCCGGAGGCGCACGTGGCCCATCTCTCCGAGGAGCACGCGGTGGTGGACTTCGCGGGGTGCGCGCAGCGGCCCAAGGTCGGCGAGGTCGTGAACGTGGTGCCCAACCACTGCTGCGTGGTCACCAACATGGTGGACGAGGTCTACGGCGTGCGGAACGATGCGGTCGAGGTCGTCTGGCCGGTGGCCGCGCGCGGCCGGGTGCAGTGAGCGCGACCCGGACCGGCGCGCACCTGGTCGTGGAGGCGCTCGCCGCCGCCGGCGTCCGGCAGCTCTTCTCGCTCTCGGGCAACCAGATCCTCTCGGTCTACGACGCCACCCTCGGCAGCGGCCTCTCGATCCTGCACACGCGACACGAGGCGGCGGCCGTGCACATGGCGGACGCCTGGGGGCGCCTCACCGAGGAGCCGGGCGTTGCCCTCGTCACCGCCGGGCCCGGGCACTGCAACGCGATCTCGGCGCTCTACGGGGCGCTGATGTCCGAGTCGCCGGTGGTGCTGCTGAGCGGGCACGCGTCCACCGCGCAGCTCGGCCGCGGGGCCTTCCAGGAGATGGACCAGGCCGCGGTGGCCGCGCCGGTCTGCAAGGCCTCGTGGATGGCGAAGGACGCCGCGCGGCTCGGCGAGGACATCGCGACCGCGCTCGACCTGGCGCGGAGCGGGCGACCCGGGCCCGTCCACGTGAGCCTGCCCGGGGATCTGCTCGAGGCGAAGGTGGCCGCGGGGGACGGCGCGCGGGCGTCGCGGCCCGAGCCGCCGGGCGCGGCCGCCGCCTCGGAGGTGGAGCAGGCGCTGGCGCTGCTCGCGGCGGCGCGGCGGCCCGTCATCATGACGGGCGGGGCGATGGCGCGCGGGGCGCGGCGCGACGCGGTGGCGCGGCTCGGCGAGGCCACCGGGGTGCCCGCCCTGCCCATGGAGAGCCCGCGCGGGTTCAACGATCCGTGGCTACACCTGGCCGCCCCGCTGCTCGCGCAGGCCGACCTGCTGCTCCTGCTGGGCAAGAAGCCGGACTTCGTGGTGCGCTTCGCGCAGCCCCCCGCGGTGGCCGCGGGCTGCCGGGTGATCCAGGTGGATGCCGACGCGGCCTCGCTGCGCGCGGGCGCGGCGCTCGGGATCGTGGCCGATCCGGCGGTGGTGGCGGATCAGCTCGCCGCCGCGGCGCGCGGGCGGACCTGGGGCCATCGCGCGTGGGGCGAGGAGGTCACGCGCGCGCGGGCGACGGCGCCGGGAGCGTGGGCCGAGACGCGCCGGTCG
>CAMLFJ010000531.1 GCA_946479205.1 uncultured bacterium
TACTTCCGCGACGCGGGCTTCGTCTCGACGCCCTGCTACACGCGGGGAGGGCTGGCGCCGGGCATGGTCTTCGAGGGACCCGCCATCATCGAGCAGGACGACGCCACTCCGCTGGTGGCGCCGGGCTTCCGCGCCCGCGTCGACGACGCGCACAACATCCTTCTGGAGCGCACTCATGCCTGAGTCCCCCGCGCCGCGCGTCGATCCGATCACGCTCGAGATCATCCGCGGCAGCCTCGCCTCCGCGATCCGCGACATGGAGCTCCTGATGGAGCGCTGCGCGATGTCGCCCTTCATCAAGGAGAAGAAGGACTACTTCGTCGGCATCTTCGACACGCGGGGCCGCATCGTGGCCTGCCACATCTCGGGCAGCGGGCCCGGCATGCTGCAGCCGATCCTGAAGCTCTACCCGCTCGAGACCATGCGGCCGGGCGACGTCTACTGGTTCAACGATCCGTACATCTCGGACGGCGCCGTGCAGCACCACCAGGACATGGTCTTCACGGTGCCGGTCTTCCACGAAGGCCGCCCGGTGGCCTTCGCCACCACGTTCGGCCACTACCAGGACATCGGCGGGCTGCGGGCCGGCTCGATCTCGCCGCACGCCACCGAGATCTACCACGAGGGAGTGCTCGTGCCCCCCGTGCGAATAGTCCGCGAGGGACAGCTCAACGAGGAGGCCTACCGAATCTTCCTCCGCAACTCGCGCCTGCCCGACCTGGTGGAGGGCGACACCCGCGCCATGATGGCCTCCTGCCACCTGGCCGAGACCCGGCTGGGCGAGCTCTGCGCCCGCTACGGGGTGGACACGCTGCTGGCCGCCTTCGACGAGTGCATCGCCCAGACCGCGGTGCGGGCGCGCGCGCTGTTCCTCGAGCTGGTGCCGCCGGGGGAGTGGCGCTTCCACGACTTCCTCGACAGCGACGGGGGCGCCGAGGCCCGGCCCTATCGCATCGATCTGACCTTGAACCGCACCGGCGATCACGTCCGCCTCGACGGCTCGAACTCCGACGACCAGGCGCGCGGCCCGATCAACTTCACGACCAACCCGGGACTGCTCCGCATCGCGTTCGGCCGCTACCTCCAGTCGATCGATCCCGAGCTCGAGGTCAACGACGGGCTGCTCCAGAATCTCGACGAGTGGATCGCCCGCGAGGGCAGCATCCTCAAGCCGCGCTTCCCGGCGCCGCTCGGCATGCGCGCCAACACGCGCTTCCGGGTGATGTCCTGCATCTTCGGCACCCTGGCCCAGGCCAACGGCGGCCGCGTGCCCGCGGGCTCGCCGGTCTACGTGCTGTACTACTTCCGCTCCTGGGACACGGCGCGCCAGCGGCCGATCCTCTGCATCGAGGGGCTCGGGGTCGGGCTCGGGGCGCGGCCCTTCGCGGACGGAGTGGACGTCATCTACTACATCGCCCAGGAGAACTACCCGGTCGAGTACGTGGAGCGCGATTTCCCGCTCCGGGTGGAGCGCTACGCGGTGCGCCCGGACTCGGGCGGGCCGGGCGTGCAGCGCGGCGGCACCGGGGTGGTGCGCGACGTGCGCGTGCTGGCCGAGCGCGCCGAGCTGGCCACGCGCATGGAGAACACGGTGGTGGCGCCCTACGGGGTGGCGGGCGGCGGCGCGGGCCGGACCGGACGCATCACGCTCAACCCGGGCACGCCCGAGGAGCGCGTGCTCCCCGCGCTGGGGGACGCGATCGTGCTCAAGCGCGGCGACCTGCTGCGCTTCGAGACGTGCGGCGGCGGCGGCTGGGGCGATCCGCTCGCCCGCGAGCCCGAGCGGGTGCGGCAGGACGTGGCGCGCGGCTTCATCACCCCGCGGGGCGCGCTCGAGGACTACGGCGTGGTGGTGGACGCGGTCACCCACGAGGTGGACAAGACCGCCACCCAGGAGGAGCGCGCCCACCGGGCCCGCGACCTCCCGCTGATCGATCGCGGGCCCGGATTCGCACAGGCGGAGGAACGCTGGCGGGCGTTCCGGAGCGCGGAGGCGTCGTCATGAAGAGCATCGAGATCGATCGCACGAAGCGGCTCATCGAGCAGCCCGGGACCGGGCACAACCGGTGGCACCCCGACGTCCCCCCGATTCTCGAGGTCTCGGAGGGCGAGGAGGTGGTGCTCGAGACCCGCGACGGGGTGGACGGACAGCTCGGGCCCACGACCACCGCCGCGGCCATGGCCGCGATGGACGCGGGGGCCATCCATCCGATCACCGGGCCGGTGCTGGTGAAGGGCGCCCGCCCCGGCGATCTCCTCGAGATCGAGTTCGTGGACATCCTGCCGCAGCCCCACGCCTTCACCGGCATCGTGCCCGGGCTCGGCTTCCTGCGGGATCTCTACACGGTGCCGTACCTCGTGCACTGGAACATCGCCGACGGCTGGGCGACCTCGAAGGAGCTCCCCGGCGTGCGGATCCCCGGCGCGTCCGTCATGGGGGTGATCGGGGTGGCGCCGTCGCACGCGCAGGTGACCGCGTGGGCGAAGCGCGAGCAGGATCTCCTGAGTCGCGGAGGGCTCGTGATGACCCCGGACGCGGCGGGGGCGGTGCCGGGCAAGGGCGCGGCGGCCACCCAGGGCCTGCGCACGATCCCGCCGCGCGAGAACGGCGGCAACATGGACGTCAAGCAGATCACCAAGGGCGCGACGCTCCAGCTCCCGGTCGCGGTGGAGGGCGCGCTGTTCTCGGTGGGCGACGGCCACTTCGCCCAGGGCGACGGCGAGGTGTGCGTGACCGCGGTCGAGATGGGCGCCACCGCGGTGGTCAAGTTCAAGGTGGTCAAGGGCGCGGGCAAGAGCCTGGCCCGCGGCCCCCGCTTCCGCCACCGCGACTACTTCGCCCCGCCGGAGTGGGCGGCCCCCAGGCGCTTCCTGGCCGCCACCGGCATGCCGATCCGCGACGACGGCGTGAACGAGGGCGAGAACCTCACGCTGGCCTGCCGCAACGC
>CAMLFJ010000532.1 GCA_946479205.1 uncultured bacterium
GCGAGCGCGTGCTCGGCCTCCCGAAAGGCTAAGCCATGAACTTCGGCTTCAACGAGGAGCAGGAGCTGCTGCGGAACACCGCCCGGAAGTTCTTCGAGAACGAGTGCCCCTCCGACACGGTGCGTAAGCTGATGGAGACGCCGGAAGGCATGAGCGCCGAGCTGTGGAAGAAGCTGGCCGAGCAGGGGTGGCTGGGCCTGATCTTCCCCGAGCCGTACGATGGCATGGCGCTCGGCCTGGTCGACCTGGTCGTGCTCATGGAGGAGATGGGCCGCGCGGTCGCGCCGGGCCCGTACTTCTCCACCGTGCTCCTGGGCGGGCTCGCCATCCTCGAAGCGGGGAGCGACGCCCAGAAGAAGGAGTGGCTGCCGAAGATCGCGGCGGGCGACAAGCGCGTCGCGCTCGCCTGGATGGAGCCGAGCGCGCAGCTCGGGCCCGCCGGGGTCACGCTGACCGCGGCCGAGAAGGGCGGCACCTACACCCTGTCCGGCACCAAGCTCTTCGTCCACGACGCCCACACCGCGGACGCCCTCGTGGTGGCCGCGCGCACGCGGCCGGGGGCGGGCCCCGACGGGGTCTCGCTGTTCCTCCTGCCGAAGGGCACGAAGGGGCTCGCGGTGACGCTGCTGCCCACCATGGATCAGACGCGCAAGCTCTGCGAGGTCGCGTGCTCCGACGTCACGGTGGGGGCCGACGCCCTGCTCGGGGCGGCGGGCGCGGGCTGGACGCCGCTCTCCCGCGTGCTCGACCGCGCCACCGTGGCCCTCTGCGCCGAGATGTGCGGGGGGGCCCAGAAGGTGCTCGACATGACGGTCGAGTACGCGAAGATCCGCCAGGCCTTCGGCCGCCCGATCGGCTCCTACCAGGGCGTCAAGCATCGCGCGGCCGACATGCTCGTGGACGTGGAGAACAGCAAGTCCATCACCTACTACGCGGCGTGGGCACTCGACGAGAACTCGCCGGAGGCTCCGCTCGCGGTCAGCATGGCCAAGGCCTACGTCTCCGACGCCTTCCGGCGCGTGGCCGCGGCGGGCATCCAGCTCCACGGCGGCATCGGCTTCACCTGGGAGCACGACCTGCACCTCTACTTCAAGCGCGCGAAGGGCTCGGAGTTCACGTTCGGCGACGCCACCCATCATCGCGAGCGGGTGGCCCAGCTGGTGAACCTCTAGTCCGCTCCTCATGATCAAGCGCGTCCGGCAGCACGTCGGCCGGTGGATGCGGCGCGATCCGCGCGACGCGGCGGCCGACGCGCTCCTCTTTGCCGACCACGAAGAGATCCAGGACATCGCCCGCCAGATCCGCCGCACCAAGGTGGAGATGGACCGGTCGGTGCTCTCCATGCGGAGCTGGGCGCGCGACCTCGGGCGGCGCCTCGCGGAGGCACCCCGCGGCCTCTCCCGCAACGAGGACCTGCGCGCGCTCGGGGAGACCGTGGGCGGTCTCGCCCACAACTTCAACAACTCCCTGGCCGCCATCCTCGCCTACACCGAGCTGATGCTGCGGGAGAGCGAATCGGAGGCCGCGCGCCGGCGGCTCATGGTGATCCGCGACGTGGCGCTCGAGGCGTCCGCCACGGTTCGCAAACTGCAGGAGTTCGTCTCGCGCCAGCCCCAGACCGCCTACGGGCCGGTCGGCCTGCCCGCGGTCATCGCGGAGGCCCTCGAGCTGACCTCGCCGCGCTGGCGCGACGAGGCGGATCGCAAGGGCACCGTGATCACGGTGACCCAGGACATGGAGGCCCTGCCGCCCGTCGAGGGCAACGCCTTCGAGCTGCGCGACGCCCTCGTGCGCCTGATCCACAACGCGGTGGACGCCATGCCCCGCGGCGGGTCGCTGGCCATCCGGGCCGCCGCGGAGGCCTCGGGCTGGGTGGTCGTGGAGGTGACGGATACCGGCGTGGGCATGTCGGTGGAGCAGCGCCGGCGTCTGGCCGAGCACGCGCGGAGTCTCCAGCCGGGCCAGGGGTCGGGGCAGGGGCTCGCCCAGGTCTACGACATCGTCGAGCGCCACGGGGGCAGCGTGACCATCGATAGCGCGATCGGAAAGGGGACCACGGTGCGGCTGCGGCTGCACGCGAGCCGCTTCCAGATCATCCCCGCCTCCGAGGGACTGGCCGAGCGCCAGGTCGTGCCCGAGCACGCCGCGCGCGTCCTGCTGGTGGACGACGACCCGCGGCTGCTCACCGTGCTCTCGGACGTGCTGCGCAGCGAGGGGCACGCCATCACCACCGCGGCCAACGGCGACGAGGCGCTCGCGGTATTCGATCCGGGCGCGCACGACGTGGTCATCACCGACCTCGGCATGCCCAAGATGAACGGCTGGGAAGTGGCCGAGCGCATCAAGACGCGCTCGCCCGCGACCGCGGTGTTCATCCTCACCGGCTGGGGCGAGGGTGTCTCGGCGCACGAGTCCATGCAGTTCGTGGACCGCGTCATCGCCAAGCCGGTGTCTGCGGAGGCGCTGCTCGAGCAGCTCGCCGGTCTCACGCGGTCCCGCGTCCCGCCCGCGTGACCGCCGCGCCGTCTCCGCCCGCCGTCCCCCGGCCCGCCGCCTCCGTGCTGCTCGTGCGCCCGGGCGCCGCCTGCCCGGTCGAGGTCTACATGATCCGGCGGCAGAAGAGCATGCGCTTCCTGGGCGGTTTCTACGCCTTCCCCGGCGGCAAGGTCGAGGCCACCGACGGCTCCGAGGAGGCGCAGGCGCGCTGCCGCGGTATCTCCGCGGCCGCCGCGCTCGCCGCGTTCCCGCCCACCGACGGGATCCCGCCGCTCGCCTTCTGGGTCACCGCCGCGCGCGAGCTGGTGGAGGAGACGGGATTGCTCGTGGGCTGCGACGCCGCCGGCCGGCCGGTGGAGACGCGGGACCCCGCGGTGCGCGACCGCGTGGAGCAGCTTCGCCATGCGCTGGTCGGCGAGGAGGCGCCCTTCCACGCGCTGCTGGCCCG
>CAMLFJ010000533.1 GCA_946479205.1 uncultured bacterium
CATGCCGACCTTCCGCTTGCGCGGACATTACTTCGCGCTGTCGATGCTGGCCTACCCGCTCGCCATCCTGTACGTCCTGCAGTACCTGGGCTTTCAGGAAGTCTCGATCCCGATGCATCGGGTAAACCCGGTGGCCTTCATGGAGTTCAGCGAGCCGCGCATCTACACGCTGATCGCCGTCTGCCTGCTGGTAGCGGGCGCGGTGGTCTCGCTCGTCATCGAGAACTCGCGCTTCGGCCTGGCCTTGACTGCCATCCGTCAGAACGAGCTTGCGGCCGAGGCGGCCGGCATCAACGCCCGCCTGTGGGAGATGCGTTCGCTCGTGGTGTCGGGCATGCTGGCCGCCGCCGCCGGCGGGTTCTACGCCCGCGTGCTGGTCGTCGTGACGCCGGATTCCGTCTTCGGCATGCTCGTCTCCGCCCAGGCGGTGGTGGTCACGCTGTTCGGCGGCGTGGCCTCGGTGTGGGGGCCGGTGATCGGCGCCGCGATCCTGGTGCCGCTCGCCGAGACCCTGCAGGCCGAGCTGGGCACCTATCTGCCCGGCATCCAGGGCGTGGTCTACGGCGTCGCCATCATCGGGGTCATGCTGCTGTCGCCCGATGGGCTGTTCTGGACCATCCGCGATCGCTGGTTTCGCCGGGAGGCGCCGCAACCCATCCCCGAGCTGGAGCCCGGCGGCGAGCCGGTGCCGCTCCCGCCCTTGAAGCGGCGCGCGTCGGGCCATGCCGGCGCACCGCTCCTCCAGGTAGAAGGACTGTCGCGCGCCTTCGGGGGCCTCCGGGCGGTCAGCGAGGTCAGCTTCTCGGTCGCGGAAGGGGAGATCCTCGGCATCATCGGCCCGAACGGCGCGGGCAAGACGACGCTGTTCAACGTGCTGAACGGCGTGCTCGATGCCGACGGGGGCTCGGCCAGGCTCGACGGGCAGCCGATGCTGGGCAAGAAGACCTTCGAGGTCTGCCGCATGGGCGTGGGCCGCACGTTCCAGGTGGTGCGGAGCTTCTCCCGCCTCCCCGTCCTCGACAACGTGATCATCGGCGCCTACGGCGCCGGCCTGTCCGATCGCGAGGCCATCGCCCAGGCGGTGCGGGCGCTCCACCAGGTGGGGCTGCAAGAGCGCTCGGGCGTGCCCGCGGGCCAGCTCACCAACAAGCAGCTGCGCCTGATGGAGCTGGCTCGCGCGCTGGCCGGCAATCCGCGACTGCTGCTGCTCGATGAGACGCTCGCCGGCCTCGGCCGCGAGGAGTGCGACGAGGTCCTGGACGTGCTGGGCCGGCTGCGCGCGCAGGGTATGACGATCTGCATCATCGAGCATACAATGCACGCCATGATGCGCCTCGCCGACCGGTTCGTGGTGCTGGACCACGGCCGGGTGCTCGCCACCGGGCTGCCCCGCGTCGTGGTCGAGGACCACTCGGTGATCGAGGCCTACCTCGGCAAGAAGTGGCTGGCCCGTCATGGCGCATAGGCGCGGAGACGCATCGTGCTCGAGGTGAGGAACCTCTCCGTCGCCTACGGAGGCCTGCGCGCCCTCGCGGACGTGACCCTGTCCGTCGCGGAGCGGCAGTTCGTCACGCTCGTGGGCCCGAACGGCGCCGGCAAGTCCACCCTGTTCAAGACGATCAGCGGGGTCGTCGCGCCCGTCTCCGGCTCGATCTCCTTCGCGGGCGAGAGCCTGCTGTCCCGCCGGCCCTCGGAGCGCGCGCACCTGGGCATCGCGCACGTGCCGGAAGGCCGGCAGGTGTTCAAGACCCTGACCGTCCGCGAGAACCTCGAGATGGGCGCGTACCCGAAGGCCGGGCGCGCGCACTGGACGCAGACGCTCGACCGCATCCACACCCTGTTCCCGATCCTGGCCGAGCGGGCGGGCCAGCTCGCGGGCACGCTCTCGGGCGGCGAGCAGCAGATGCTGGCGATCGGCCGCGGGCTGGCCTGCGCCCCGCGGCTGCTGATGCTGGACGAGCCGTCGATGGGGCTGGCTCCGAGCGTGGCCGACACGATCTTCGAGCGCATCTCGCAGATCCACCGGGAGGACGGGGTGACGATCCTCCTGGTCGAGCAGCGCGTGGCCGAGGCGCTCGAGCGCTCGGATCACGGCTACGTGCTGGAGACGGGACACATCGTGCTCGAGGGACGCTACGAGACCCTGCTGGCCGACGATCGGGTCCGCCGCTCGTATCTCGGTCTGACCGACGCATAGACCACATCACCAACGAGGGAGATGACCAGCATGACGACTCCTGGAGCGTTCGGACGCCGGACCGCCATCAAGATGGGCCTCACCGCCACCGCCGCCGCCGCACTGCCGGTGCGCCGGGCGCGCGCGCAGGCGCCGAAGGAAGTAAAAATCGCTCTGGTGGTCCCGCTGTCCGGACCCTGGGCGCGTCAGGGCATCCTCGAGCAGATGGGCGCGGAGATGGCCATCGAGGACATCAACAAGGCCGGCGGCGTCAAGGCGCTCGGCGGTGCCAAGCTGAAGCTGGTCCTCTACGACACCGGCGACAGCGCGGAGAAGGCCAAGAACGCCGCGCAGCGGCTGGTGGCGCAGGAGCCCGACGTGGTCGGGGGCATCGGCTGCTGGCTGTCGAGCTTCACATTGGCGGCCACCGAGGTGTCGGAGCGCGCGGAGCTGCCATGGCTCACCCTGTCCTACTCCGACCTGATCACCAGTCGGGGCTACAAGTACGTCTTCCAGACCTCCCCGACCGCCGAGGCCCAATCCACCGCGCTGCTGCCGCGGATCGTCGACCTGTCGAGCAAGGCCACCGGCGTGAAGCCGACGAAGGTGGCGTTCGTCGGCGACAACTCGGCCTCCTCGGTCAGCTTCATGAAGCCCATCCGCGAGCACGTGGCCAAGGACCTGGGCCTCACGATCGTGGCGGACGAGGTCTACACCCCGCCGCTCGCCGACGCGACCACGCTGGTCCAGAAGATCC
>CAMLFJ010000534.1 GCA_946479205.1 uncultured bacterium
GTCCAGGGCGAGCTCGCCCTCGAGCATGCCGTCGCGGCCGTGCGTGTCGGCCAGGAAGCTCTCGACGCGGGTCGCGCGCCACTTGACCGGCCGGCCCACCCGGCGCGCCGCGAAGAGCAGCGCCGCGTACTCCGGGTAGGCCTGCACCTTCATGCCGAAGCCGCCGCCCACGTCCGGGGTGATCACGCGGAGCTGCTGGAGGGGAATCTTGAACACCCCCTCGGCCAGGAGCCGGCGCACCACCGCGACCCCCTGGGTGGAGGCGGTGAGGGTGTAGCGCTGGGTGGCCTCGTCCCACTGGCCGATGGCCGCGCGCGGCTCGAGCGCGGACGGCGCCAGGCGCGTGTCGTGCAGGACCACGCGGGCCACGTGCGCGGCCCCGCGCATCGCCGCGTCCACCGCGGCGGTGTCCCCGTCGGTCCAGTCGAAGGCGACGTTGGATGCAATGCCGGGGGATGCAACGCCGGGGGATGCAACGCCGGGGCCGGCCGCCTCGGGCCAGATGGGATGCGCGCCGGCGGCGAGCGCGCGGTCCACGTCGGCCGCCGCGGGCAGCGGGTCGACGTCGAGGCTCACGAGGGCGGCGGCGTCGGCGGCCTGGCCGGGCGTCTCGGCCACCACGATGGCGACCGACTCGCCCACGTAGCGCACGCGGTCCACCGCGAGTGGAGGAATCGGGGCCGCCGCGAGGGGCTTGCCGCCGCGGCCGGGGAACGAGGCGGCGGGCGGGATCGCGCCCAGTCCCGCGGAGACCGCGTCCCGCCCGGTGAGCACCGCGAGGACACCGGGCAGGGTGAGCGCCCGGCTCGGGTCCACCGCGCGGATGATGCCGTGGGCCACGGGGGAGCGGGCGAACGCAGCGTGGGCCTGGCCGGGCACGTCCACGTCGTCGGTGAAGCGCCCGCGGCCGGTGAGGAGGGGACCGTCCTCGCTGCGCCGCCCGCCGGCGGCGGTGCCGAAGCGCAGCGAGGACTCGGAGCCGGTCAATTCCGGCCGGTCAATGCCTGCCAATCAACTCCGGAAAGACGAATCCGTGCGGTCCAGCCGGCGGAGGAGGCCCGGCCACACCAGCTTGCCCTGGCCGCCGTTGCGCCGCTGGTTCGCGACCGCGTTGGCGTAGCCCTTGTCCATGACTTCCTTGGGCACCGAGATCAGCTCCCCGCCACCCGACTGCGCGCGCACCTGGATCTGGCAGGAGGCCTCGAGGTAGTACATGTTCACGAAGGCGTCCGCCACCGTCTCGCCCACCGTGAGCAGGCCGTGGTTGCGGAGGATCAGGCAGCGGTTGTCGCCCAGGTCCGCCACCAGGCGCGGCTTCTCGTCCGCGTCCAGCGCGGGGCCCTCGAAGTCGTGATAGCCCACGCTGTTGAGCACGAAGAGCGAGTGCTGCGAGATCGGGAGCAGCCCGGCCCGCTGGGTGGCGACCGCGACCCCGTTGGCGGTGTGGGTGTGGAGCACGCACTTGGCGTCGTGCCGGGCGCCGTGGATCGCGCTGTGGATGATGAAGCCGGCCGCGTTCACGTTGAACGGCGAGCTGTCGACCTTGTTGCCCTCCTGGTCGATCTTGACGAGGCTGGACGCGGTGATCTCGTCGAAGAAGAGCCCGTAGGGGTTGATCAGGAACTGGTCCTCGGTGCCGGGCACCCGGGCCGAGATGTGGGTGAAGACCAGGTCCTCCCAGCCGTAGCGCGACACCAGGCGGTAGGCGGCGGCCAGGTCCACCCGGACCGCCCACTCCTCGTCCGATACCTTTCCCTTGAGCGACGGAATCTCGAGCGCGGTGGAGGTCATGGGATCCTTTCGCTCAGCGGAGGTTGTAGAGCTTGACCACGTTGTCGTAGGTGATCTTCTTCTGCACGCGCTCGGGCAGGTTGCCGAGGTTCTTCTCGAGGTGCCGGCGCGAGTCGGGCCACACGCAGTCCGGGTGCGGGTAGTCCGCGCCCCAGATGATGTTGTCCTCGCCCACCAGCGGGATGATCGGCTCGAGGAACTGGTCCTGCTGGTAGGTCACGTAGCCCTGGCGCTTGAAGTAGTCGCTCGGCTTCATCGAGAAGCCGAGGCCCCGGGCGCGGTCTTCGTATTCGGTGTCGAAGCGGTCGAAGACGTAGGGCAGCCACGTCACCCCGGACTCGCCCAGCACGAACTTGAAGTCGGGATACTTCTCGCAGGCCCCGGAGGTGATGATCGAGACGAGCACCTCCATGGTGTCGAGCTGGAAGAGCGAGGAGCGCACCAGCCGCCACTGCAGCATGTACTGCTGCTCCAGGGCGGGCGAGTCGGGCGCGCGCACCGCCTTGAAGCCGGTCGAGTGGAACGCGATCGGGAAGTGGCACTCGGCGGCCGCCTCCCAGAGCGGATACCAGTCGTGCTGGTAGAGCGGGATGCTCATGGACTTGAAGCCGAGGTCGCCGCCCTTGAGTCCCATCTTGGCGCAGCGGCGCACCTCCGCCGCGGCGGCCTGGGGATCGTGGTTGGGCACGATCGCCAGCGGGTAGATCCGGTTGGGGTCCGACTTCTTCGCGAAGTCGGCGGCCCAGTCGTTGTAGATCGCGTTGGCCCAGCCGCGGCGCTCGCCGCTCGCGATCATGTCGTTGATCATCAGGCAGCCGTAGACCACCTCGGCGTCGAGCCCGTCGCGGTCCAGATCCGCGAGCCGCAGCTCGGGGGTGGTGGGCCGGGGCTTGGCGCCCGCCCGGTGGTCCCACTCGAACCCGCACGAGGCCATCTCGTCGATGCGGGCGAAGGTGCCGGGCGTCCGCTTGAGGAAGCCGGGGCCCACGCCGTTCCACATCCCCTTGTCCTGCGCCTCCACGAACCAGTGGCAGCCGTCCTCCAGCTCCTCCACGCGCGGGACCAGCAGCTTCCACTTGGAAGGCGCCTGGCTGGACCAGAGGTCGGGCGGGCAATAGGTGAGGTCGATGTGGTTATC
>CAMLFJ010000535.1 GCA_946479205.1 uncultured bacterium
GCTTCGTCACCGGGGTCACCTGGGTCGACGGAGAGCTCTGGCACGCCACCTGGGAGGATGACGCAAGCGATCTGAGGCGCGTCGATCCTCGAACCGGCGAAGTTCTGGAGACGCTCGAGATGCCGCCGGGAGCGAACATCTCGGGGCTCGAGTCCGACGGCGGCGATCGGTTCTTCTGCGGAGGCGGAGGGACCGGGAAGGTGAGGGCCGTCCGCCGGCCCCGGCGAGCTGCCGCTACGGGCCGCGTCCCCGTCGACGCCACGCGCCAGTAGTGCGCCGCTCGACCCGTCGCGGATGGGCCGTCTTTGCCGCCGCGTGCGCGCTGGCCACGGCGGCCCACGCCGAGCCGCGCACCACGCTGGCCGACGGCGCGAGGGGCAAGATCGAGTTCGCCACCTACACGCCGGTGTCCCAGGCCCCGTTCCTCACGCGCGCGTATCTGAGCGGGCCGCCGGTGGTGGTGAGCGCCACGCTCTCGCTCCCGAAGGCGGGCGGCCCGCTGGAGCGGGACGGCAAGAGCCCGGCGGTGATCCTGGTTCACGGCACCGGCGGCGTCTCCGACGAGCGCGAATTCGCCTGGGCCAAGCGCTTCAACTCATGGGGCATCGCGGCCTTCGTGGTGGACAGCTACACGGGGCGCGGGCTCAAGCCGCCCGTGTACGCCAACTCGCCCGGTTTCACTCACGTCGTCGCCCACCTGCTCGACGCGTACCTGGCCCTGCAGCTCATCGGCACGCATCCGCGGGTCGACGGCGCCCGCGTGGCGATCATGGGCGGCTCGCGCGGTGGGGAGGTCGCGGTGAACGCGATCTTCGAGCGGTTCCGCGAAAGCGCGCTCGGCAATGCCCCGAACCGCTTCGCGGCCTATATCCCGTTCTACCCGTACTGCAACTTCCGGCACATGGGGAAGGCTCTCGCGATGGCGCCGATGCTCATGCTGCTGGGCAGCGCCGACGAGATGACGGAGCCGGCGCCCTGCGAGCATTTCGCGGCGGAGCTGAAGGAGCGCGGGGTGCCGGTGCGGGTCGTGCTTTATCCGAATGCTCACCACGGGTTCGACCGCCAGGCCCCGGTCAGGCTCGACCCGAACGTGGTCGGGATCCGCCAGTGCGAAGCGGTCTACGACCTGGATACCCGGGTGATCCGGCGGCTCGACACCGGCGCCACCCTGGCCTCGAAGGAGGCCAACGAAGCCTGGGTCCGCGAGTGCCGGAAGCAGGGCGCGCGATTCGGCGGCGACACCAAGGCGCGCGAGGCGTCGATCGTGGAGGTGCGGGGCTTCCTGGCCGACGCGTTCGGCCGCTGAGGCGGCTACGCCGGGCGCGGCGTGTCGCCGCTGCCCCCCGCGCCTTCGGCCGACTTGCGGATGTCGATCATCTCGGGCAGCCCGCGGCCGGTGTGCTCGAAGAGCTGAACCCGCGTGAGGTGGTTCATGTCCACCACGATCTCCCGGATGCGCTCGGCCGCGGTGTGGGTCTGGGCGATGCGCTCGCGGACCTCCGCGCTCAGGCTCGGGTCATCCCGGAGCATGGCCAGGCGTCCGAGGACCAGCGTGAGCGGGTTGTTGATCTCGTGGGCGGCCGCGTTGGCGAGCCGGGCGATGCTGCGCAGCTCGTCGGCGGCCTTCTGCTCGGTGATGTCGATGAGGGTGGCTTCGAAGTAGGCGCCGCCCGGACCCGAGCCGCTGATCACGTTGGCGAGCACCCAGATGAGCTGCCCGTCACGCCGGCGGAACTGCAGCTCGATGTTGACGGCGGCGCCCTCCGACTTGACCCGCTCGAGGAGCTGCTCGCGCTCCTTCGGCTCGGCGTAGAACTCGCTCGCGTTCGCGGCCAGCATGTCGGCCGGGTGCTCGAAGCCCAGCATCCGCGCGAGGGCCTCGTTGCAGTCCACGATGCGTCCGTCCGTCAGGCTCAGGGCCATCCCGGCCGGGTTGCGCTCGAACAGGGTGCGGTAGCGCTGCTCCGATTCCCGGAGCTCCGCGGTCCGGGTCTGCATGAGCGCCATCGCCTCGCCGAGCGCGCCGCTCACCCCCGCGAGCTCGGCGAGATGGAAGACCGGCAGCTCCGGCACCGTCTCGCCCCGGCCGAAGGCGCTGAACGCCCCCATCAGCCCGCGGAGGCGGCCGGTGAACCGCTGGCCGGCCAGGTGCGCGAGCCCGAGCGAGAGCACCAGGGCGCCGATCGCGCCCGCCGAGAGCAACACGAGCGACCGGCGGAGCGGGCCGTCGAGCTGCTCGCTCGGGACCGCGATGCCCACCGTGAACTGGGACCGCGGGGCGCGGCTGAAGGCGGTGTAGGCGGTCGGGCCCTCGAGCGTGGGATCGGAGAACACGGCCTCCGCGCGCTCGCGTGCGCGGGAGACGAAGCCGGTGGGCGCGGGCTGGCCCACCCTGAGCGAAGGCCCCTGGGTGGTGGCGACCACCAGGCCCTGGCGATCCACGATGATCCCACCGACCCCGCCGTCGACGTGAGCCGCGGCCAGCACCGACGCGAAGGTCTCCGGCGTCAGGACCGCGACCAGGACGTGGCGGACCTTTCCCTCGCGGAGCAGGGGCAGCGTGACCGCGATCACCCGGCGGCCGGCGGTCGGGCCCATGACCAGGTCCGAGACCTGCGGCTCGCCGGTCGTGAGCGTTCGCTGGAACGCCTCGAGGCCGGCCACGCTCGGCAGCGGGTTCCCGAGCGGGCGCAGGAGGTTCAGCACCTGCCGGCCCGAGGGATCCACGAGGGCCACCGTCAGCCAGCGCCGGTAGACCTCGCGGGCCAGCCGCGCCTGCTCGTAGAACCTGTCGAGATTCGCCGGGTCCAGATCGCCCGAGGTCGCGAGCCCCTTCAGGGCCGCGAGCGAGGTCTCGACCTCGCGGTCCACCGCCACGGTCAGGGAGCGGGCGTGGTAGAGCAGCGCCTGCTCCATGGCG
>CAMLFJ010000536.1 GCA_946479205.1 uncultured bacterium
GGCCCGCGGCCAGGAGCAGGCACAGCCGCGGCAGGAGCCGCAGGCCCTTCATCGCGGGGGGCCGGGCACGGGCGCCGGCGCCGCGGGCGGCGCGTCGATCCAGACGCGGTCGAAGCGGGGATTGCCGCTCGGGTGCAGGCGCAGGTTACGCACCTCCGTGCGGGCCGACGCCCAGTGCAGCCGCACGTAGAGCGGCACCCACGGCACCTCCTCGGCCAGCGTGGCCTGCGCGCGCGCGTAGAGCCGCTGCCGCTCCGGGCGGAAGGACACCTGGCTGGCCCGGACGAGGAGATCGTCGAGCGTGCGATTGCGGTAGAAGGACAGATTGACCGCGGCGGGCCCCTTGGTCGCGCCCTCGCTGCTCGTGAGCGGGTAGAGCAGGAAGTGCGGATCGCCCGCCTCGACGCGAGCCTCGAGCAGCGTCATCTGGTGCTGACCGGTTCGGGCGAGCTGGAGCGCCGCCTCCGGCGCCTCGACCTGGATGGGGACGGCGATGCCGGCGGTCGCCAGGGAGGCGCGGATCGCTTCGGCCACCCGCGCCTGATCAGGCCGCTGGTCGCCGTCGCTGATCAGCAGACCGGCCGAGGTCCCGCGCGGGAAGCCCGCTTCCGTCAGCAGGCGCTTGGCGTTCGCCGGGTTCGCTTCCAGCACGGGCGAGCCGTCGCGGCGCCCCCAGACCCCGAGCGGCAGGTACGAGAGCAACGGAACCCCGGCGGGGGCGACCGCGGGGGCGAGGAGGCCCGGGTCGAGCGCCGCCGCCACCGCCTGGCGCGCCTTGACCCGGCTGAAGGGCTCGCGCTCCGCCTCGAGCGCGAGATAGCCGACGCGCCAGCTCGGGATCGACTGCGCCCCGGCCGGCCTGGACGGGGCCGCCGACGTGAGGAGCACGTCCACCGCCTGCGCCTCCAGCATCGCCTCGCCGCGGGAATCCTCGCCGGAGTCGAGGAAGATCAACCGCGTGGACCGGGGCGGTCCGCCCCAGTAGCCCGGGTTCGCGTCGAGCACCACCCGCCCCAGGCTCGCCTCGGTCAGCGCGAAGGGTCCGGTCCCGACCCAGCGCTGGCCCACGCTGCTCGCCAGGACGATCGAGAAGGCGGGATGGGCCAGCACCGCGGGCAGCGGCGCGTAGGGCAGCAGGAGGCTGATCCGGACGGTGCGCGCGTCCATCGCCTTGACTTCCTTGACCACGCCCGGCGTGCCCCGGATCAGCCGCGGAGCGGCCATGTTGGGGCTGGGCGCGTGGGCCGCGCTGGGCAGGATGACCCGGTCGAGGCTCTCCACCACGTGCTGGGCGGACAGCACGGTCCCGTCGTGAAAGCGCACGCCCTCGCGCAGCCGGAAGGTCCACACGAGGCCGTCGCGCGACACCGACCACTGGGCGGCCAGCCCGGGCTCGATATCGCTGGTGACGTCGCGGTATTGCACCAAGGTGTCGAAGATTTGTCGCGAGATGACGGAAACTGGCCCCTCGAGGGTGGTGGCGGGGTCGAGCGCGGCCGGCACCGACGACAGGCCCACGCGGAGGACGCCGCCCTGCGCCCCCGCCGCGCCCGCCAGCGTGAGGACGAGGGCCACCGTGATCCCGATGCGCCGCCATGCGCCCGACATGACCGAGTTATACGACGAAATCCCGCCGCTGCGCGATGCGTTGCCACTTTCCCGCGCGGCTGCTCATCGCGTGGCCATCGCGACGTCCGCCATCGCGAGCGGCGGACGAGAAGTCGAGCGCATCGGGCGTCCTGCGCGCCCACATACATGGCACCGAAACTGCTTGCACTTTTTGCAGACCCATCGCGAGGGCTCCGGAACCGGCTCGGGTGAGCCACGGTTTAGACGGTGACAGCGATAGGTGAACGCCACATCGGGAATCGGAGAAAATGAAATGAAATCAATGGCTCCCGAGGGCGAAAAGAGGCCAATTCGCTTGACTTAACGCGAAACGGACTCCTATACTGAGGTCACCTTTCGGAGGCTTGGGCGGCGCGCGATGGAGCGCTGGAAGTGCCCGCTGGTTCACCCGGAAAGGAAATGGGCGAACATGAAGGAGTTCGACAAGAAGGGCAATCCTAGCCGAGAGCCTTCGTCCGAAGGGATGAAAGGCCTCTCGAAATTCCTCCCCATGACCGACTCCAACTATCGGCGGCGCCTCACCGAATACGAGGTCCAGGTCCAGGACCTCCAGGCCTACGTTCGCTCGCTCGAGACCGAGACCGGGCGACTGCGCAAGAAGCTGGAGGACGCCCCGAAGGAGTTCATGATCCTGGAGAACAAGCTGCGCGAGGCCAATCGCCAGCTCGTCCAGGCGTTCAACCAGAACGAGAAGCTCGTCAACGCGCTCTACGAGGCGCGGGAGCAGATCACCTCGCTCAAGGAAGAGGTGGACAAGCTCTGCGCGCCCCCCTCGACCTACGGGGTCTACCTCTCGGTCAACGAGGACGGCACCGTCAACATCCTGTCGCAGGGCCGCAAGGTGAAGGTCAACCTGCACCCGTCGATCAAGGCGGAAGACATCAAGCCCGGTCAGGAGCTGATCCTGAACGAGGGCCTCAACGTGGTGGAGACCGCGGGCTACGAGATCCAGGGCGAGGTCGTGATCCTCAAGGAAGTGCTCGACGAGGAGCGCGCCATCGTGACCCAGCGGGCGGACGAGGACCGCGTCGGCATCATCGCGGAGCCGCTGCGCTCGGCCAAGCTCAAGATCGGCGACCACCTGCTCATCGACGCCAAGAGCGGCTACCTGCTCGAGAAGCTGCCCAAGAGCGAGGTCGAGGATCTCTCGCTGGAAGAGGTGCCGGACATCTCCTACGAGGACATCGGCGGCCTCGGGACCCAGCTCGAGACGATCAAGGACGCGGTCGAGCTGCCGTACCTCTACTCCGAGTACTACAAGGAGCACCACCTCGCCCC
>CAMLFJ010000537.1 GCA_946479205.1 uncultured bacterium
GATCCGCGGGGGATGGCCGCCGGGCCCCATGGGCGCACACGCGGCGGCGCCGAGCGCCACCGCGAGCAGGATCGCGCGGCCCGACCAGCCCCGCCGGGTGAGAGCGTGCGCGCTCATCAGAGCGACCCCATCATGAAGAGATCGAGCTCCTCGTCCTTGGCGCGCAGCCGCGTGATCAGGAAGCGGAGCAGGTTCAGGTAGATCACCTTGCCCACCCGCGCGTCGCCCTCCGCGATGCTGCGGAACTCCTCGCGCGAGAGGAAGAAGAGCTTGGCCCCTGCGGCGGAGCGCGCGGCCGCCGAGGTGGAGTGCTCGTCGATCAGCGAGTACTCACCGAGGCAGCGGCCGGGGCCCATGGTGTTGAGGTGCACCTCGGTGGGGCGCCGGGTGCGGCCGCTGACCCCGTCGGGCAGGAAGATCTCCACGAGGCCTTCCAGCACCACGTAGAGGCCGGGACCGCGGGTGCCCTCGGTCAGGACGGTTTCGCCCGAGGCCACCTCGATCAGCAGCCCGCGCGCGATGATGTGATCGAGTGCGGCGGGCGGGAGGTGCTCGAAGACTACCGAACCTCCGAGAATGTGCCGGTAGGCGTCCTTGGCCAGCTCCATGACCGGCACATTCTGGCACAGACGCCCGGCCTTTGCCGGACTCCCCGCCCGGTGCGGCGGCCGGATCCTAGCTCAGGAGCGGCGGCCCGGTCGCGGAATGACGTGGGCCTCGATCTCCTTGCTCCGCAGCTTCGCGAGGAGGTCGGCGAAGGAGGAGGTGCGGATGATCGAGTTGAACTGGCTACGGTAGTTCGAGACCAGGCTCACGCCGTCCAGCACCACGTCGTACACCGCCCACCGCGCGTCGCGCTCGAGCAGACGGTACTCGATCGACGTCTCCATTCGCCGGTCGGAGGTGATCCGGGATCGCACCTGGGCGTACGGGCCGCTGATCGACTCCCCCTGAAAGGTGATCTTCTCTCCCGCGTAGTTCTCGATGGTGGTCAGATAGGAGCGCTCCAGCAGCTCGGTGAAGAGCTGGACGAACTCCTCCTGCTCCGGGGCCGAGCGATCCTTCCAGTGCTGGGCCAGGGTCAGGCGCGCCATCTCCCGGAAATCGAACAACCCCTGGGCGGCCCGACGGATCTCGGCGCGCCGCTGACGGCCGTCACTCGCGATCACGCGCGGGGCCTGGACGATCGCGAGCACCCGGGAGACGGTCGCCTTCACCAGATCGAGCGGCGCGGTCTGGTCGGCCGCCTTCGGCTGCGCGGCCGCCGGATGCGCGTTGGTCGAGAATGCCACCATCAACATCACGAGGGCCAGCCGGCGGAAAGGCGTCATGGTGCCAACAAATGTAGAGACGGCACTTTGCCTCGTCTATAGGGCTTTGGGCCAATAGGCCCGCCCGAGGCCGGCGGCAGAAAGATAGCCGTATCGACTACGTCGGGCGCGCGCCCCCCGTGCCCTCGAGCACCGCCTCGCGCCATTCCCGCTTGAGCGGAAGGATGGGGGGCATCGGCACCACGTCGGGCGCCGCGGTCGGCTCGGCCACCGCGTCCTTGCGGTCGGTCGCGGCTCCCTTCTTCATGAAGAGGTTGTAGATGGACCACTGCAGCCGGCGACGGCCGCCGCGGACCGGGAAGCGGCGGGCCATGGACGAGACCGCGTAGAACGTCTCGTAGGCGGTGTTCTGCCCGAGCCGCAGCTCGTCGCCGGACATGCGGGCGGGCCGGTAGACCACGTTGGCCTGGTCGTACTTCTCCCAGTCGAACGAGACGATGCGGTTGGCCTTCTTCAGCTCGTACCAGGTGAGCGTGCCCGGATAGGGAGTGAGGACGGAGTACGCGCACGCGTCGTAGTCGGCCTCGATGTTGAACCGCGCGGTCTCGCCGAACACGGAGGGGTCGTCGCCGTCGAAGCCGAACATGAACAGGCCGAACACCATGATGCCGTACGAGTGCACCTTCTCCACGAGCGCGGCGAAGGTCTCGGGCCGGTTCACGTGCTTGTGCACGCTCGTGAGGGTGGCGCGCGAGATCGACTCGAAGCCGATGCTCAGGAGGGTGCAGCCGCTCGCGGCCGCGAGCTCGAGCATCCGATCGTCCTGCGCGAGCTTCGAGGTCACGCCGGCCTGCCAGGTGACCCCGCGGCCCCGGAGCGCGCGCATGACCTCCTTCGGACGCTCCGGGGTGCCGAAGAAGTCGGCGTCGTTGATCGAGATCATGCGCGAGCCACAGTTGTCGATCTCCCGGATCACCTCATCGACCGGCCGGTAGCGGAACTTCAGCCCGTTCATGAGCGGCTCGGCGCAGAACGTGCAGCCCTGGTGGCAGCCCCGCGAGGTCTGCACGAAGGTGCGGTTCACGTAGCGGTTCTTCTTGAGCAGGTCGTAGCGCGGCATCGAGAGGCCTTCCATCGGGTGCAGCCGGTCCGCCCGGTAGGTGCCGCGCATCGTGCCCTGCTCGAGATCGTCGAGGAGCTTGTCGAGCACGAGCTCCGCCTCGCCGATCACGACCGCGTCGCAATGCTTGAGCGCCTCCTGGGGCATGAAGCTCGGGTGCACGCCCCCCATCACCACCGGCACCCCGCGCGCCCGGAAGGCGTCGGCGATCTCGTAGCCGCGGTTCACGTAGCTCGTCATCGCGGACAGGCCGACCAGATCCGCCTTCAGGTCGAAGTCGATCGACTCGATGTTCTCGTCGGTCAGCACGACCTCGTAGCGGTCGCGCGGGATGCCGGCCGCGACCGCGAGCAGGCCCGCGAGGGGCGAGTAGAGGGCCCGGTTCAGGTAGAGCGGCCGGGTGGTCAGCGAATCGGTTTTCGGGTTGATGAGGTGAATGACGCGGGATCGTGCTCCGGTGACCCGACGATTGACCATGGCTGCCTCCTCCTGACCAGCTCGAGCCGGCTGCGG
>CAMLFJ010000538.1 GCA_946479205.1 uncultured bacterium
GCCCGGAAGAACTCGCTGAGCTGCGCCCCGCACTCGGGCGCCCGCACGCCCGCGGTCACCTCGACCTGGTGATTGAGCCGCGTGTCGTCGAGCAGCCGGTGAACGCTGCGCACCGCGCCGGCCTTGGCATCGTCGGCGCCGTAGACCAGCCGTGCGATTCGCGCGTGCAGCGCCGCCCCGCAGCACATCGCGCAGGGCTCGATGGTGGCATAGAGGGTCGCGCCGGTCAGCCGGTAGTTGCCGAGCGCGCGCGCGGCCGCGCGCAGCGCCACGATCTCGGCGTGCGCGGTGGGATCGTGGGTCGCGACCGGCTGGTTGTGCCCGGACGCGACGAGCCGGCCGTCCAGCACCACCACCGCGCCGATCGGGACCTCGCCCGCCTGGGCCGCGCGCGACGCCGCCTCGAGGGCGAGCCCCATCCAGTGCTCGTCATTCATTGGGGGGCGACGCCCTCTGCCCTACCCTCTCCCCGAGGGGCCGAGGATAGGGCAAAGATGCGTCGTGAAATGGTGCGCCCTAGAGGAATCGAACCTCTGGCCTTCGGATTCGTAGTCCGACGCTCTATCCATCTGAGCTAAGGGCGCGCATGGCGGAGAGGCCGGGATTCGAACCCGGGATAGAGGTTTTGCCCCTATAACCGCTTAGCAGGCGGCTGCCTTCGGCCGACTCGGCCACCTCTCCAACTGTCAAGCCTCCAGAGTATAGGGCATTCGGGGCCCCGCGACTACCGGAGAACCCGGCGAGATCCGAGAGCTTGCCCTAGACTGTGGGCCGGGGAGGCCACGCCATGATCCGCCTGCGAGAGCTGCTGCGCGATGCCTGGACGCTCATCCGCCCGTACTGGTTCTCGGAGGACCGCTGGGCGGGGCGCGGGCTCCTGCTGGCCGTGGTGAGCCTGGCCCTCTTCACCGTCTTCATCAACGTGCTGCTGAGCAAGTGGTACAACGCCTTCTATAACGCCATCCAGGACAAGGACGTCGCGGCGTTCTGGAGCCTGATCCTCCGCTTCTCCTGGCTGGCGGCGCTCTACATCGTGGCCGCGGTGTACCAGATCTACCTCAACCAGATGCTGCAGATCCGCTGGCGGCGCTGGCTCACCGACCGCTACCTGGGGGCGTGGCTGGCGAACGGCGCCTACTACCGCATGCAGCTGACATCGGGCGAGACCGATAACCCGGATCAGCGTATCGCCGATGATCTCCGGCTGTTCGTGACCGGCGCGCTCGGCCTCAGCATCGGGGGCCTGCGGGCGGTGGTCACGCTCGTGTCCTTCCTCGGCATCCTGTGGGGACTCTCGGGATCGCTGACGATCCCGCTCGGGGCCAGTCACCTCACCATCCCCGGCTACATGGTGTGGGCCGCGTTCCTCTACGCGATCGCGGGTACCTGGGTCACCAACCTGATCGGTCGGCCGCTGGTACGCCTCAACTTCAACCAGCAGCGCTACGAGGCGGATTTCCGCTTCAGCCTGGTGCGCTTCCGCGAGAACACCGAGGGCGTGGCCCTCTACGGCGGCGAGGCCGATGAGCTGCGGAATTTCCGCGAGCGCTTCGGCTGGGTGGTGCGCAACTGGTGGAATATCATGCGTCAGCAGAAGCGCCTGACCTGGTTCACGTCCGGCTATGGGCAGGCTGCGATCATCTTCCCGTTCCTGGTGGCCGCGCCGCGCTACTTCCGTGGCGAGATCCCGCTGGGCGCGCTCATGCAGACCTCGCAGGCCTTCGGGCAGGTGCAGGACTCGCTCTCGTTCATCATCAGCTCGTACACCGACATCGCGGAGTGGCGCGCGGTCATCCTCCGGCTGCTCGGCTTCGAGCAGGCCCTCACGCGGGTGCGGGCGGAATCCACCGGCGAGGGCGTGCGCCGTGCTCCGGGCCCCGAGGCCGGGCTCGCGCTCGATCGCGTGGACCTGCAGCTGCCAGGCGGCCGGCCGCTCCTGGAGGGCGTCACGCTGGACTTTCGCCCCGGCGACGCCACGCTGATCAGCGGCCCGTCGGGCGTCGGTAAGAGCACGCTGTTCCGCGCCATCGCGGGCATCTGGCCCTTCGGCCGGGGCGAGGTGCGCCTTCCGCGCGACGGCCGCGTACTGTTCCTCCCCCAGAAGCCGTACTTGCCAATCGGTACGCTGCGGGAGGTGGTTACCTACCCGACGCCGCCGGCCGGCGTCGACGACGCGGCGCTGCGCGACGCTCTCGAGGTCGCCGGGCTGGGGGATCTGGCCGGCCGCCTCGACGAGTCCGCGCACTGGGCGCTTGCGCTGTCGCCGGGGGAGCAACAGCGCATCGCCTTCGCGCGGGCCCTGGTGCAGAAACCCGACTGGCTATTCCTCGACGAGGCCACGTCGGCACTGGACGAGGCCTCCGAGGTGCGACTCTACACGCTCCTGCGGGAGCGGCTACCCGGCACGACGGTCGTGAGCGTGGGCCACCGCAGCACGCTGCGCGCGTTCCACCCTCGGCGCCTGGTGGTGACGCCGAACGGTCCGGGGCCGGCTACCGTCGAGGAAGAAGCGACCACCGCGTGAGCGCGGTGGGGAGAGAAATGGCGGAGGGGGAGGGATTCGAACCCCCGATCCCTTGCGGGATTCCGGTTTTCAAGACCGGCGCCTTCAACCGGACTCGGCCACCCCTCCGCGTTCGAACTATCGGGCCGTGATGCGCTCGAGTCCGCCCATGTACGGGCGGAGCGCGGTCGGCACCGCGATGGATCCATCGGCCTCCTGGTAGTTCTCCAGCACCGCGACCAGCGTGCGTCCCACCGCGAGCCCGGAGCCGTTGAGCGTATGGCAGAGCTCCACCCGGCCGCCGCCCGCGGGGCGGTACTTGATGTCGAGCCGGCGCGCCTGGTACGCCTCGCAGTTCGAGCACGAGGAGATCTCGCGGTACTTCCCCTGCCCCGGCAG
>CAMLFJ010000539.1 GCA_946479205.1 uncultured bacterium
GCACCGCCGCGGTGCAGTGGCCGGTCAGCGTGGGGGCGCGGGTCACCTGGAACATCCCCGAGTTCTGGCGCGCGGGCACGCCGGACGACGCCAAGCTGCTGCGGGCGGTGTCCACGCCCGGGCTGCTGGCCGAGCTCGAGCCGGAGCTGGGTCCCTATCCGCGCGCGCTCACCGTGGAGTCGGACGAGCAGCGCGCGAAGTACGCGGCGCGCATCCTGGAGAAGAAGCGGCCGAACCTCATGACGCTCCATCTGATCGCGCTCGACCACGTCCAGCACGTCACGGGGCCGTTCACTCCCGAGGCGATGGGGGTGCTCGAGCGGCTCGACGCCCTGGTGGGCACGCTGCGCGCCACCGCGGAGACGGTGGCGCCGGGCGGCGCCCACGTCGCCATCGTGTCGGACCACGGCTTCGGCAAGACCGCGATGGAGCTCAACCTGCACGCCGAGTTCCGCCGCGCGGGGCTGCTGACGGTGAGCGGGAGCAAGGTCACCGACTGGAAAGCGATGCCGTGGACGGCGGGCGGTGCGATCGCGGTGATGCTGAAGGATCCGGGCGACGCGGCGACGCTCGCGGAGGTGCGGGCCCTGCTCGACCGTCTCGCCGCCGATCCCGCCAATGGGATCGACCGGGTGCTGGACGCGGCCGCGCTGCGAGCCCGCGGCGGATTTCCCACCGCCGCGTTCCTCGTCGGGCTCAAGCCGGACTGGCACGCGGGCTCGAGCCCGAACGGCCCGCTGGTCGGCAAGGCGACGGTGGCGGGCACGCACGGCCACCTCCCGGACCTGCCCGACCTGCACGCGTCCTTCTTCGTGGTGGGACCGGGGGTGCCGGCCGGCCGGGCCCTCGGCCTCATCGACATGCGTGACATCGCGACGACGCTCGCGCGGCGTCTCAATCTTTCGCTGCCCGCCGCCGAGGGCAAGGAGCTGTGGCCATGACGACGACGAGAGGGACGACGCTCGCGCTCGCCGCGGGCCTGGTGCTGCTGTCGGTCGGGCTCGCGTCCGCGCAGGTGCCGATCCGAGTGCGCGGCTCCATCGCGAAGGTGTCGGGCCAGACCCTCACGATCGCCTCGCGCGACAACTCGACGGTGGACATCAAGATGGCCGACAACTTCGTGGTGATCGGCCTGGTCAAGGCGGCGCTGTCCGACATCAAGGCCGGCACGTGCCGGTCATGACCTTCGCGCCCGGTGACCGCGCGCTGCTCCAGACGGGCGCCGTCTTCATCTCCGCCCAGCAGCAGGGTGACGGCACCGTGACCGCGGGCCGCGCGCTGGTGGGCAAGGACGGGCTCGTCCCTCCGATGTAGCGGGCCCGCGCGCGAATCAGCGCGCGCGCCAGTAGCCCTCGACCCAGACGAAGGCGCCCTCCCGCGGCATCCAGCCGCCCGGCACCCAGGTGAGCCCCGGGGCGGGCGGCACCTCCCAGCGTCCCGGGACCCACACGTAGCGGTCCTGGTGCCACGACCACTGGCCCGGCACCCAGACGTGCGCGCGGGTGGGCGGGACGGGCGCGATCTCGGCCCGCCTTGGGGGCTGGGGCGGGGGGCGCTTGACCACGCCGGGCTGGGTGGCCACGCACCCGGACAGGAGCAGAGCGATGACCGCGGCGGTGAGGGCCGATCGCCACGATCGCCCGATAGCTCGGAGTCCCTGGCCGTTCATGGCTGGAGCGCCCCTCAGTACCACGAAAGGAGCGCCGCGTCATGCGGAATCGCCCCCGCCACGTCCGGCGTCTCAACCGCGGGAGAGATCATGCCATGACGCGTCCACCGTCCACCCCCGCTCGGTTGATCGGTGAGCCCATCACGGGCCGGGAAGATCTCGGTAATGTCCGGGAGCCCCGGCAGGCGCTCGCCCAGTTCTATCGCGCCCTGAACTCGCGCGACCTCGCGCTCCTGGCCGAGAACTGGGAGCAGTCGAGCGACGCGGCGATGGACAATCCACTCGGGGGGATCAAGCGCGGCTGGGACGAGATCCGCGCGGTCTACGAGCGGATCTTCCGCGGCCCGGCTCGGCTATGGGTCGAGTTCCACGACTACACGCTGCACGAATCGGATCAGGTCTTCTACGCGGTCGGCCGCGAGCGCGGGCGGTTCGAGAACGGGCCGCACTCCCTCGACCTGGCGATTCGCACCACCCGGATCTTTCGCCGGGCCGGTAACGGCTGGCGGCAGGTTCATCACCACGGATCGATCGAGGATCCGGCCCTGCTCGCCGCCTACCAGCAGGCGGTGCGCTGACCGGAGGAAGGACGAGCGCGCTACTCCTGATCCACCATCAAGCGCAGGGTGACCCGGCGCTTCTTCACGTCCGGGATGTCCGCGCTGGAGATCGGCCCCAGGCTGGCCGCCTGGATCCGGGCGAGCTGGATGCCCCGGTCCATCAGGAAGCGGCGGACCGAGTCGACCCGCCGCTGGCTCAGCGCGTAGTTGTAGTCGAGGGCCCCGCGCGGATCGGTATAGCCGCCAAGCTCGACGGTCAGGGTCGGATGGGCCTTCATCTCGGCCACCACCGAGGTGAGGGCGGTCTGGGCCGCGTCGCTCAGGTCGATGCTGTCGGGCGAGAAGTAGACCTCGAGGCTGTCGGCGGTCTTCTGATTGAAACGGTTCGACCAGAGCCGGGTGAGCCGGCTGTCGACGCCCTCGGCCTTCCGGGCGGCCTCGTCGGCGCGGCTCTGCGCGCCCGCCACGCCGCCCTCGAGGGTCTGCACGCGCTGGCCCATCTCGTTCACACGCTTCTCGACGGCCGCGACGCGCTCGTCCACCTGTGCTTCGCGCGCCGGCTGCGCTACCGGCACCGGCGTGACGTAGGCCGGCGCGGTGGCCGCGCAGCCGGTGGCCAGCCACAGCATGGCCGGAGAAAGGAGTCCCACTCGCTTGC
>CAMLFJ010000540.1 GCA_946479205.1 uncultured bacterium
GCTCCAGGCGCTCTTCACGCTGCCGGTCTACCGCGCGCACCTCGCCTCCTGCGCCGGCGAGCAGATGGTGATGATCGGCTACTCCGACTCCAACAAGGACGGCGGCTACCTGGCCGCCAACTGGGCGCGCTATCGCGCCCAGGAGGCCATCGCGCGGACCTGCCGCGAGCGCGGCGGCGCGCTCACCCTCTTCCACGGGCGCGGCGGCACGGGGGCGCGCGGCGGCGGGCCCGCCGGGCGCGCGATCCGCGCCCAGCCCCCCGGCACGGTCCAGGGCCGCTTCCGCGTGACCGAGCAGGGCGAGACCATCGCGTCGCGCTACGCCGACCCCGCGCTGGCTCATCGCCACGTGGAGCAGATCGTGAGCGCGGTGCTCCTGGCCTCCGCGGACGAGGCCGGCGACGCCGCCGCGTCGCTCGACCCCGCCTGGCGCGACGCGATGGACCTGATGGGGGGCGCGGCGCGCGAGGCCTATCACGACCTGGTCGAGCGCACGCCCGGCTTCCTCGAGTACTGGCGGGCCGCGACGCCGATCGAGGAGCTCTCGCGCCTCCGCCTGGGCTCGCGGCCCGCGGTGCGCCGCGCGGGTGGCCTCACCCGGAGCGCGGTGCGCGCGATCCCCTGGGTGTTCTCCTGGATGCAGAGCCGCTTCAATCTCCCGGGCTGGTACGGCCTCGGCACCGCGCTCGGACGGGTGGATGCGGACCGCCTGCGGGAGATGTACGCGGGATGGCCCTTCTTCCGGGCCATCCTGGACAATGCGGAGATGTCCCTGCTCAAGGCCGACATGGGCATCGCCGCGCTGTACTCCGAGCTGGTGCCGAGCCGGGCGCTCGCCACCGCGGTGTTCACCCGCATCGGCGACGAGTTCGTGCGCACGCGGGAGTCGATCCTGCGCGCGACCGACCACGCCGAGCTGATGGACGGCGATCCGGTGATCCAGCGCTCGGTGCACCTGCGCAACCCGTACGTGGACCCCCTCAACTACCTCCAGGTGGAGATGCTCCGCCGGCTACGCGCGCTGGCGGACCAGGACGGCGACGACGCCGCGCGATATCGGGAGATCATCGTGGTCACCATCAACGGCATCGCCGCCGGCCTCCGCAATACCGGCTGACCATGAGCAAGGCCCGGCTCTTCCAGTCCATCAAGGCCCTCGACGTCGAGGCGGTCGTCTCCCTGCTCGCGGCGAGCCCGGATCTCCTTCGGGCGACCGACGATCGCCGCCGTAACCCGCTCCACTTCCTCTGCAGCCTCCCCGCCGACCCGAAGACCAGCGCCCGGTCCCTCGCCCTGGCCCGCCGCCTCCTCGACGCGGGCCTCGACGTCAACGCCCCCGCCTTCGTCGAAGGTGTCTTCCAGGCGACCCCGCTCTGGTACGCGATCTCGCGCGGTCGGAACCTCCCGCTCGCCCGGTTTCTCCTCAAGCAGGGCTCGACCCCGGAGAACTGCCTCTGGGCGGCCGCGTTCGCGGACGACGTGGAAGCCATCGACCTCCTGGTGCGGAGCGGGGCGAGGCTCGACCCGGTCACCGAGGACGAGACGCCCTTCCTGAGCGCGATCAAGTGGAGCCGCTTCGCCGCCGCCGAGCGGCTGCTGCGCCACGGGGCGAACGTGAACTTCCAGAACAGCAAGGGCGTGACCGCGCTCCACCTGGTGCTCAAGAAGAACAGCCTGCCGAAGCACGTCCTGATGCTCGTCCGCCACGGGGCGAACCCGACGATCCGGAGCAAGGACGGCAAGAGCCCGCTCGATCTGGTGGCGAGGCGGCGCGACAAGACCTACTTCAACCTGCTCACCCGCGGCGGCGCGTCCCGTCCATGACACCGGCAGAGCACGCCTTCTACACCACGCAGAGCCGGATGTCAGACGCGGGGGAGCGGACGCCCCTCCTCGAGGCCTTGCCCCGCGATCCCCGGCATCTCGTCGCGGCGGTGTCCGGACTCGTCCTCCACCGGCTGTTCGTCCAGCCGCTCGCCGTGACGCCGCCCCCCAGAGCGCGGACGACGTCGAATGTCGGACGGTGTCACGCATGCTCGATCGGATCCTGGCCCGCGACGCGTCGCCGCTCGACGTGCCCCGGCCGCTCGACCGCCGCTTCATCGGGATCTGCCGCGACTACGCGCTGCTCGCGTGCAGCGCGCTTCGGCATCACCGGATCCCCGCGAGGCTCCGCGTCGGCTTCGCCGCGTACTTCACGCCCGGGTTCCACGAAGACCACTGGGTCTGCGAGTACCATGCGGGCGATCGCTGGCGCTTGCTCGATGCCGAGCTGGGCGATCGGGTGCGGGCCCACTTCGGGATCGCCTTCGATCCGGCCGACGTGCCCCGCGACGCCTTCCTGGTCGCCGGCAAGGCGTGGGGACGCGCGCGGCGCGGCACCGTCGATCCCGACACCTGCGGGGTCTCCGCGATCGGCATCGCCGGCGCGCGGTTCCTGGCCAGCAGCGTCGTCCGCGACCTGGCCGCCCTCAACAAGCGCGAGATGCTCGCGTGGGATGTCTGGGGGCTCTCGCGTCGCCTGGCGCCCGGCGCGCCGATCCCGGAGGAGACCGCAACGCGGCTCGACGCGGTCGCCGCGCTGACCGCCGCGCCGGATATCGACTGGCCGGCCCTTCGGGACCTACACAACGAGGAGGACTTGCGCGTTCCTCCGGTGGTCCTGAGCTTCACGGACCGGGGCCCGGTCGAGGTCGCGGTAGAGGTCTAGGCGCCGGTCGGCCAGGACCCTTGTCCTCGCGCGGCCTTAGGGAGTAGGATCGCAGCGTCGGCAGCTCCCCCACCCGGCCAAGGAGGGCGTCATGCTAGAGCGGCTCATCTCCGGTGATAACCACATCGACCTCACCTATTGCCCGCCCGACCTCTGGTCCAGCCAGGCGC
>CAMLFJ010000541.1 GCA_946479205.1 uncultured bacterium
GGACGCGGGCTTCATGGCCGAGGCCCAGTTGGCCTCCACGCTGCGGACCAGTGGAATGTCGAGGCCGTCGAGCCAGATCACCGGCTCGCGGCCTTCGTGGCCGTGATCGTGCCAGCGCATCGGCGGCGTGATGATGAAATCGCCCGGCTCCATCGCGCACCGGACGCCGTCCACCGTGGTGTAGGCGCCCGCGCCCTCGACGATCAGCCGCAGCGCCGCCGCGGTGTGGTGATGGCTCGGCGCCGCCTCGCCGGGCAGGATGATCTGCAGCCCCGCGTAGAGGGTGGCGGTCGCCGAGAAGTTGCCGGGCAGGCCGGGGTTGCACAGCACCAGCACCCGCCGCTCCGCCTGCTCGATCGGCACCAGGCGAGCCGCCTCGAGCAGGGGCGCGCGCAGCTCGCTCCATCGCCACCGGTGCGCCACCACGCGCGTCTGCCGCTCCGGGGGCAGGAGCGCGTGAAGCGCGGTCCAGAGCGGCGCCAGCGAGAGCGCCTCGAGCCGGTCGGAGTACGCGGCGGGAAGCTGGGCGTCGCGGGTCGAGAGGCTCATGACGGTGGCCGCAGCTCGTCGCGCGCGTCGGCCAGGCCCTCGGCGAGCGCGCGCACCTCGGCCAGCCGCTCCGGCCGATGGGTGAAGCGCGGGTCCGTGGTGTAGGCCCCCCAGCTCTTCATGTACTCGGGCTGGGACAGCCCCAGGGCGTACTCGGAGATCTGCGCGGGGTTGGTGAAATCCGCCATGATGCCGACCTCGCGGTGGAGCGTGGGGCGGTGCCCGTCCATGAAGACCTGGAGCGCGGACGGCTGGGGGCCGTGGGGCAGGCCGACCGGGTGCACGGTGACCATGCCCTCCTGGATGACGCCGCCGCGACTGAAGAAGTCGCCCCAGTGGTACCCGATGGTCTCGCAGTAGTCGAGGTTCTTGTGGAAGAAGGGCAGCCACATCCCTTCCTTCTCGACCGCGCGCACCGTGAACACGCAGAGATAGCAGCCGGGCAGCTTGAAGACGGTGTGGCCCGAGGGCGGCACGTGCGAGCGGTCCGCGGTCAGCGGCCGCACGTCCTCCACCGCGAAGCGATAGGGCAGGTAGTCGCCGCGCCAGCCGACCACGTCGAAGGGATGCGTCGGGTGCACCCGCCGCGTGTGGACCGAGCCGACCTTGGAGACGATCTCGAAGCGCCCCGCCTCGTTGCGCGTGTCGAGCGTGCGAGGGAAGCGGTAGTCGCTACGGCTGTGGGTGACGAACTGCCCGGTGGTGGCCGCCTCCGCCTTCTCGGGATCGCCCGCGAAGCTCTCGTAGACCCAGTAGTACTGCGGTCCCGCCGCGCACTCGAAGCGGTGGGGGATGCCCTTGGGCACGACCAGAAAATCGCCCCGCCCGTAGGCGATGGGGCCGAAGAGCGTCTCCAGCGTGCCGCCGCCCTCGTGGACGAAGACCACGAGGGTGGCGGAGTGGTGCTCGAAGAAGTAGTCCATGGGCGCGGCGGGCGCGGTCACGTTCATGGCCACGGTGGCGTTCGCCACCAGACGCGCCATGCCCCGGTAGACGTCGCGCGGCTCCGCCGGGCGCGCGACGCCCAGGGCGTGGTGCGCGCCGCCCAGCGGGCGCAGCGGCGATTCCCAGAGCGGGGCCCAGTCCGCGAGCACGCGGGTCTCGCCGGGCAGCCAGTTGTTCGGCGGGTACAGATGATACGTGTGGCTGACCCGCCCCGCGAAGCCCCCGCGGCCGTGCTCCTGCTCGTGGACGTGCTGGAGCAGCGGGCCCACGTGCGGGGCGCGCGGGACGATCCCCACCTCCGGCAACCCGCTGAAGTATTCGAACTTGTCCATGTCCGGGGGCCTCCGTGACGTCAGCAATGCTTGCAGGGCGGGAACTCCCGCGAGTAGACCGGCTGCTCGAGGAACTTCTGCGGATCGTAGGTCCAGAACTGGCTCACCGCCGGGTAGGTGTGGATCACGGTGTTCTGCAGCACCCCGCCCACCTTCTCGACCTTGCGGACATAGATGTTCTGGGTCGGGTTGCCGTAGGGGTCGATCTTGACCGGCCCGCGCGGCGCGTCGGTGATCTCCACCCGCCGCAGCGCGGCCATCAGGGCGGCCCGGTCCTCCACGCGCCCGTTCACCGCCTTCACCGCCTCCTCGATCACCCGGGCGCCCGTGTAGCAGTTCTCCGAGTAGAACGACGGCGAGCGCGTGTACGCCTTCTCGTAGGCGGCGCGGAACTTCCGGTTGGCCGGCGTGTCCAGCGCGGCCGAGTAGTGGTGCGCGCTGATCACCCCGATCGCGTCGTCGCCGAGCTGGGCGAGCACGTGCTCGTCGGTATGGGTCCCGCCCGCGATCAGCGGCACGCGGCCCTTGAGGCTGCTGTCCGCGTACTGCTTGGTGAACAGCACGCTCCAGCGCCCGAGGGCCAGCACGAAGACCGCGTCGGCGTCCCGCTTCACCTGGGCCAGGTACGGCGCGTAGTCCTGGATGTTGAGCGGCACCCAGATCTTCTGGATGATCTGGCCGCCGTTGTCCTCGAAGGCCTTGTGGAATCCCCCGACCGTCTCCCATCCGAAGGCGTAGTCCAGGCTGATCGTGACGACCTTCCGGTACTTGAGCACCTTCGCCGCGTACTCGCCGAACGGATGCATGTTGCCGCCGGCCGAGAACCCGGTGCGGACGAGCCACGCGGGCCGCTTGCGCTGGGTCAGGTCGTCGGCCGAGTTGATGGGGTAGATGGTGGGGATCCCGGCCGCCTCGATCGGCGGGACCAGCGCGTAGGCCACGTTGGAGAGGATGACCCCGGCGAGCAGGTTGACCCGGTCGCTGTCGATCAGCTTGCGCAGCTTGGTCACCGCGGTGGCGGGCTGGCCCTCGGTGTCCTCCAGGATGACCT
>CAMLFJ010000542.1 GCA_946479205.1 uncultured bacterium
TTCTGGATGTCGATCAGGTTCGTCGTCATCGCGCCCCGCCCGAACGTGGTCCCCAGAGCTGGGACCGTGGCGGAGTGTCAGACTCGGGCCTGATGCTCGTGGTAGACGATGCCGAAGGTGCGGTTGAGCTTGCTGAGGAGGTAGCACTCCTCGTTGTCGATGCAGGCCGAGCCGAGAGAGGCGATCGCGTCGAGGCGATTGACCACCACCTCCTGGCCGTCCTTGTTCTTCTCCTTCTCGATGAAGTGCTTCTCGCGGGTGTCGTAGTACCGCTTGGCGATCTGCTCGTACATCCAGTCGAGCGGCTTCTCCTCCCACTTGTCCGAGCCGGGCGCGCGGTACATCGCCCTGGTCGGCCTCAGGGGGTTGTTGGAGAGCTGGATGGTCGCCGCGCCCTTCGGGCAGAGCCGGCCGAGCGTGTGGGGCGTGTCCGGGTGCCCCTCGATGTCGATGATCTTGTCGCCCTTGGAGTACACGAGCTGTATACAGCCGACCGCGCAGTACGGGCAGACTCCGGGGTGGACCTTGGCTTCCTTGAGCTTGAGTGTCGTGGCGGCCGCCTGGACCGGCTTGAGGTCGAGGGTTGCGGTCCCGACGGCGACACCCGCGCCGGTAGACCCCGCGTACTTGAGGAAATCACGCCGCGATAGGCTCATGGCGACACCTCGTTGTGTTGGGGATCGCGTCTCGCGCTGTGAACTGTTTCTTTAAAATCCGTCGGTAGTTGCGGGAATTCTAGGGCGCTGGTCGGACCAGTGTCAAGGGAATCCTGGGGTCAGCCGTCCTCGCCCCGCCCCAGGTGCGCCCGGTCCTTTATGTAGAGGGCATAGCGGGTCTGCACCAGGGCCTCGGCGTCCCCCAGGCGGCCCGCTTCGACCGCCTCCATGATCTCCCGCTGGTGGCGGACGTCCACGATGGCGCCCCCCAGGATCGGGTCATAGTAGCGGCCGAGCTCGAGCAGGAGGCGCCGGGCGTGGGTGGGATTCCCCAGGCTGGCCAGGAGCTCCCGGATCAGCACCAGGGCATGGTCCTCGCGCTTCCGCGCCTTGAAGCCCTTGCCGCCCGGCGCCGGGCCCCCTTGCGGCGGCTCCTCCGGCATCATGGCCTCCCCTCCGTGGTCCGAGCTCTCGCCTCCGGTCCATACAACACGCGCACCAGCGCCAGCCCCTGGGCCGGCGCGGTGGGCCCGGCCCGCTTCCGGTCCCGGCCATCCACGACCTCGCCGATCCAGTCGGGCCGCCGTGCCCCTCGCCCGACCTCGACCAGGCTGCCCACGATGTTGCGGACCATGTGGTGCAGGAAGCTGTCCGCCGAGAGGCAGATCACCAGACGCTCGCGCTCGGCCACCACCCGGGCCGACGTGATCGTGCAGATCGGCGTGCGATCCCGGCCCGCCGACGCGCAGAAGGCGCTGAAGTCGTGCTTGCCGCGCAGCGCCGCGAGCCCGGCCGCCATCGCGTCGGCGTCGAGCGGGAACGGGGCGTGCCAGGCGTAGCGCCGCAGGAACGGATCGGCCTGTCGCCCGCGATCGATCAGATAGGCGTATCGCTTGCCGCGGGCCCAGCGGCGCGCGTCGAAGCCGGCCGGCGCCTCGCGCACGTCGAGCACGCGCACCGCGGGCGGCAGCAGCGCGTTGAGCGCGCGCTGGAGCGCGGCCGGCGCGACCGCGGAGGACGTGGCCAGGCTCGCGACCTGCCGGAGCGCGTGCACCCCCGCGTCCGTGCGGCTCGCCCCGGTGATCTTCACGGGGCCGCCCAGCACCCGCGCCGCGGCCTCCATCAGGAGGCCCTGCACGGTGGCCAGCCCGGGCTGCACCTGCCAGCCGTGCAGCTCCGTGCCCTCGTAGGCCAGCGTGAGCCGGACGGTGCGCCCACCTTCTGGACTGGCGGTGGTCAGCGGATCAACAGCTCCGCGATCTGGATGCCGTTCAGGGCCGCGCCCTTGCGGAGCTGATCGCCCACGACCCAGAAGTTGAGCCCGTTCGGCAGCGTCGCGTCCTCGCGAACACGGCCCACGTAGCAGTCGTCCTGGCCTTCCACGACGACCGGCATCGGGTAGCGATTCTCGCCGGGCTCGTCCCAGAGCTTGAGCCCGGGGAAGCCCGCGAACACCTCGCGCGCCCGCTCGCGCCCGATCTTCACCTCGGTCTCCGCGTTGACCGCCACCGAGTGAGCGGTGAACACCGGCACGCGCACGGTGGTGGGCGAGACCAGTAGCTCGGGCAGCTCGAGGATCTTGCGGACCTCGCTGACCAGCTTCAGCTCCTCACCCGAGTAGCCGTCGGGGCCGAACTTGTCGATGTGGGGGATCACGTTGAACGCGATCTGGTGCTGGAAGAACTTCGGGACGATCGCCTCGCCCCGGGCCCACGCGAGGGTCTGGGCGCGGAGCTCGTCCACCCCGTTGACCCCGGCGCCCGAGACCGCCTGGAAGCTGGTCGCGACCACCCGGCGGAGACGGCCCGCGTCGTGCAGCGGCTTGAGCGGCATCACGGTGACGATGCTGGTGCAGTTCGGGCACGCGACGATGCCCCGATGCCCGCGCACCGCGTGCGCGTTGATCTCCGGCACCACCAGGGGCACCTGCGGGTCCATGCGGAACGCGCTCGACTTGTCGACCACGACCGCGCCCGCCCTGACGGCCTGGGGGGCGTACTCCTTGGACTGAGCGGAGCCCGCCGAGAAGAGCGCGATGTCCACGCCCTTGAAGACCTCGGGGCCGACCGCCCCGATCCGCACCGACTCGCCCTTGAAGGTGACGGTCTTCCCCACCGAGCGCGCGGACGCGAAGGCCCGCAGCTCCCGGACCGGGAACTTGCGCTCCTCGAGGATCTTGAGCGTGGTCTGCCCCACCGCCCCCGTCACCCCCACCA
>CAMLFJ010000543.1 GCA_946479205.1 uncultured bacterium
GCCCTCGCACGTGCGAGTCACCCGGTTCGAGCGCGGGCTTCGCCCCCGCAACCCGTTCTGGGGGAGGCTCGGAGGGGGCCGTCGAGGCCCCCTCCGACTAACTGTCGGAGGGGTCGGCTTCGATGTTGGTGATGCGGAGGTAGCTGACCGCGACCCGCTGGTCGTCCTGCTCCAGGAGGACGCCGTCCTCGGCGATCTGGGCCAGGCTGCCCGCGATGGGCTCGGGCGCGTTCTTCACCGAGATGAGCACGCGCCGGCCGAGGTGCTGCTGAGCCTCCGCGTGCCACATCGTCTTCTGCACCTCGTCGAAGACGCCGGCGGCCTGTCGCGCCGCCGAGGCGGCCCGGCTCGCCGCGGTGATCGTGCCGAGCCCGGGAACGACCAGGCCGCCGGGGCCGGGCCAGGGTGGGCTCGCGGGGCCGTCGGTGGCCACCGAGACCGGCCGGACCGCGTGATCGCCGGCCGAGCTCGTCTCGGCGGGGCCGCCGGGTGTCACGGGGGCCGGCTGCTCCTCGAGGAAGCGCAGCAGCTCGCCGAGGCGCCCCATGAGGTTCGAGAAGATGAAGAGCCCCACGAGCGCGCAGCCGAGCGCGACGCCGAGCCCCATCTGGGCCTGGGACTGCCCGAGCTGCCCGAGCAGGTAGAGCGTGTACGTGAAGAGCAGCAGGGGAATCACTGCGGTCAGCGCGAAGACGATCGACGCCGCGTTGCGCAGCGTATACGTCCGCCCGTTACTCATGGCGCCTCAAATCTAGCGCGATCGGCCTCGCGCCCAAAGTTTTGAGAGAGCCGGTGCCGCCGCCCCCCGGGCTCGTGGCCCGCGTGTTAGTATCCGACCGCCACCCATGAGCCCGCCACGGCGAGCCCTCCGCGAGATGCGCGGTCTGGTCTTCGATCTCGACGGCTGCGTGTGGACCGGCGAGGTGCTGACGCCGGGAGCCGCCGAGGTGCTGGCCTTGATCCGCCGGCAGGGCAAGGGGCTGTGTTTCCTCACCAATAACTCCCGCGCGCGCGCCCGGACCATGCAGGCCAAGCTCGAGCGCCTGGGCGTGGAGGCGAAGGAAGCCGAGGTGCTCACGCCGCTCGAGATCCTGGGCGAGGTGGTGGCCCAGCGCTGGGGCCCGTCGCGGGTCTTGGCCATCGGCGGGCCGGAGCTGGCCGACGTGCTGGTGGAGGCCGGCCACACCCTGGTGCCGGTGGACGCCTACCGCGACGCCACCGTCGTGGTGGTGGGCAACGACTTCGAGTTCAGCTACGAGCGCCTGACCGCGGCCGCGCGCGCGGTGGACGCGGGCGCCGCCTTCGTCACGCCGAACATCGATCCGCGCCTGCCGATGGAGGACGGCCAGTTCCTGCCCGGCTGCGGCGCCATCGTGGAGGCGGTCGCCTCGGCGGCGGGGGCGCGGCCGATCGTGATCGGCAAGCCCGAGCCGCCGCTCTTCGAGCTGGCGCTCCAGCGCATGGGGCTCGGGGTGGACGACGCGGCGATGGTGGGCGACAGCATCGACTCCGACGTGCGGGGCGCGCGCCGCGTCGGCATGACCGCGGTGCTGTTCGCGCCCAAGGGCGGTCCGGACGGCGTCGCGCACTACATCGTCAAGTCCATGCCGCAGCTCAAGCGCCTCCTCGGCCCGTAGCGCATGCGCGTCTTCCTGCACGCGGGCGGGCCGCTCGGCCCGGTGGGCCGCGCCGCGCTGCCCGACTTCTTTGGCCCGCGCCGCCGCGTGGCGTTCGTCACCGCGGCCAACCTCCACGACGAGACGGCATCCTTCGAGCGGATCCGCGCCGCGCTCGAGCCCGCGCCGCCGGAAGGCGCCGGCCTCGAGCTTCTGCACCTGCGCTGGGATCGCGAGCCGCTCGCCACGTTGGCCTCCGCAGAGGCGCTCTTCATGGGCGGAGGCAACACCTACGCGCTGCTCCAGCGGCTGCGCGGCGCCGGCCTGCTCGAGGCTATCCGGGCGCGCGTCGCCGCGGGCATGCCCTACGCGGGCGCCAGCGCCGGCTCCAACGTGGCCGGGCCCACCATCCTCACCACCAACGACTGGAACGTGGTGGGGCTCGATCGCTTCGACGCGCTGGGGCTGGTGGGCTTCAACATCAATCCCCACTACAAGGAAATGGATCCCGCGATGGCCGCCTTCAGCGAGACGCGGGACGACCGCATCCGGGAGTATCACGTGGTCAACTCGAACCCGGTGCTGGGGCTGGAAGAAGGAGCGTGGGTCATCGCGGACGAGGGCGCCGTGACCGCGCACGGCACCGCGCGGGTCAAGCTGTTCCGGCCGGCCGCCGACCCGGTGTGGTACCGGGCCGGCGACCGATTGCCGGTGTCCTGACGGTCAGCCAGAGCACCTCTGGCCCTTCGGGGTCTCGACGTTGGCCACCTTGAAGGTCCGGACGAACGAATCCTCCCAGACCTCGAGGGCGAGGCGTCCCTTGTCCTCCACCCCGTCGAAGACGGTGAACTTGGCTCGGCGGGTGAACTCGCCCGCGGAGACGCGCTTGGCGAGGAAGCCGAGCGTGGTCTGCTTGTCACTCCAGAGCGCGAGCGTCTCGTTGATGGGCTGCCCGGAGCCGCCGGTACCCGGCTTCAGCCACGAGAGCACCACCGAGAAGCCCTTGACGTCGGGATCGGCCACCAGCGGCTGGAGCTGGGCCATGCGCCGCAGGAGATCCGTGCCGTAGCGGGAGAACATGGCGGAGGCGCGCCGCTCGGTGGGCAGCGCGGCGAACCGCGCGTCCTCGTCCTGGTCGATCACGATCCAGACCGAGAGGTAGCGATCGTCCTCCACCGCGCCCTTGGGCTGGCGGAAGCCGATGCCCGCCTTCTGCACGCCGACCCACGGCATGCAGTTGTAGATCTCCTCGCGCA
>CAMLFJ010000544.1 GCA_946479205.1 uncultured bacterium
AGATCGGCAAGAACTATCCGGCCCAGGTGGCGATCCAGGGCGATCCGAAGGCCACGCTGCCCGAGCTGGTGGAAGCGCTCCGGCGCCGGCTGACCGCGTCGCAGGCCAAGGGCGTCGGCGCGCGCGTGGAGAAGCTGCGGGTGGCGCAGGAGGCGCGGCGCGAGGCGCTGCGCCAGGAGGCGACCTCCCAGGCGAGCCGCCACCCGATCAGCCCGCTCGCCCTGGTGGGCGCGGTCGCGGGCGCGGTGCCCGACGAGGCGATCATCGTGGACGAGACCATCTCCTCGAGCCACGGCGTGCGCGAGCTGCTCCGGGCCCGCGACCACCGCGGCTTCTACGGCCTGCGCGGCGGCGGCATCGGCTGGGGCCTCCCCGCCTCGATCGGGGTCAAGCTGGCCCAGCCCAACCGACCGGTGGTCGCGCTGGTGGGCGACGGCAGCGCGATGTACACGATCCAATCGCTGTGGACCGCTGCGCACGACTCGGTCGCGGTGGTGTTCGTGATCTTCAACAACCAGTCCTACCGGATCCTCAAGCAGCGGACCCAGGCGCTCAAGGGCTTCTCGGCCGAGGACAACCAGTACGTGGCGATGGACCTGGTGAAGCCGGGGCTCGACTACGTGGGGCTGGCCAAGGCGCAGGGCGTGCCGGGCGAGACGGTGGAGAAGGCGGGGGACGTGGCGACCGCGATCAAGCGCGGCATGGCCTCCGGCGGGCCCTACCTGGTGGACGTCCGCATCGACGGCTCGCTCCGCGGCTGAGCGCGGGCGGCGGACTCAGCCGGCTTCCGCCTCCGCGGTGGCGAGGAGCTCGCGCACCCGGTCGGTGAAGAGCTCCGGCGTGAAGGGCTTCGCCACGAACGCGGAGTGCTCGCGGCCGAACGCGGCCCGCACCGCCGCGTCCTGCACGTAGCCCGAGATGTAGAGCACCGGCAGCGCGTTCCGGATGACCCGCAGGCGCTCGGCCAGGTCGCGGCCCGACATGCCGGGCATCACGATGTCGGTCACGAGCAGGTGAATCTCCCCTTCGTGACGCCGCGCGACCTCGAGCGCGGCGGTGCCGTCGGCGGCCTCGAGCACCGAGTAGCCGACGCGCTTCAGGATCTCCACCGCCAGCTCCAGCACCTCCGGCTCGTCGTCCACCACCAGGACTGTTCGTGACGTGGTTCGCAGGCGTGGCGCCGCGTCGGTGGGCGCGGCGGCGCCCGCGGCCGGCGCCTCCTCCACCCGCGGCAGATGGATGGTGAACGTGGTGCCGTGGGCGAGCTCGCTCTGGACCTGGATGTGCCCGTGGCTCTGCTCCACGATGCCGTACACGGTGGAGAGCCCGAGGCCGGTGCCTTTGCCCTGCTCCTTGGTCGTGAAGAACGGCTCGAAGATGTGCGCGGCCGTCTCCGCGCTCATGCCGGTGCCGGTGTCGCTCACCGCGAGGGCCACGTAGGGCCCCGGCGGCAGGTTGGTCGGGTGGAGCGCGGCCGCCGCGTCCACCACCACGTCGCGGATGGAGACGCGGATGCGGCCGCCGTCGGGCATGGCGTCGCGGGCGTTGACCGCGAGGTTCATCAGCACCTGATGCATCTGGCCGGGATCGGCCTTGACCCGCCCGGTGCCGACCACCGGCTCGACGGTCAGCTCCATGTTCTCGCCGATCATCCGCTGCAGCATCGGCACCAGGTCGGCCACCAGCGGCCCCAGCTCGAGCACGCGCGGCTGCACGACCTGCTTGCGGCTGAAGGCGAGGAGCTGGCTCGTGAGCGCCACCGCCCGCTGCGACGTCTTCTGGATCAGGTCCACGTCGCGGTGCATCGGCTCGCCCGGCTTGAGCCGGCTCAGCAACATGTGGGCCCGGCCGCTGATCACGGTCAGCAGGTTGTTGAAGTCGTGGGCGACCCCGCCCGCGAGGCGGCCCACCGCCTCCATCTTCTGCGCCTGCTGCAGCTGCATCTCCAGGCTGTCCCGGGCCGCGGCCGCGCGCTTCTGCTCGGTGAGATCCCGGACGTAGGCGCTGAAGGTGGGCGGCCCGTCCATCTGCGCCACGGTCACGGTCAGCTCCACCGGGAACTCGGTCCCGTCCGCCCGCCGGGCACTCACCTCGATGCGGCCGCCCAGCAGCGTGTGCTCGCCGGTCGCCAGGTAACGCGACAGCCCGCGCCGGTGCGCGTCCTGGAAGGCGGGGGGAACGATCACCTCCGCCAGCTCCCGGCCGATGACGTCCGCCCGCGTGTGCCCGAACATTCGCTCGGCCGCCGGATTGAACTCGATCACGCGCCCGTCGTGGTCCATCGCGACGAAGGCGTCCATGGCCGTTTCCAGCACCGCGCGATGCCGGGCCTCACTCTCGCGCAGCACCGCCTCGCTCCGCTTCCGCTCCGACACGTCGGCCATGCTCCCGACGACCCGCACCGAGCGGCCGGCCGCGTCGCGCACGACCCGGCCGCGGTCCAGCACATCGAGGTAGTGACCGTCACGGGCGCGGAAGCGGTACTCCGCCTCGAAGTCGTCGCCGCTGGCCAAGGCCGTCTGGAAGCGCTCGCGGACCCGCAGCCGGTCGTCGGGATGGAGCCGCTCGATCCACCACTCATACGTCGGGTCGGTCTCGTCCAGGCGATAGCCGCACAGCTCGGTGAGCCCCTGCGTCCACGCCACCGTGCGGTGCTGCAGGTTCAGGTCGTAGATGGCGGAGCTCACCGCGGACGCGGCCAGCTCGAAGCGCTCATTGGCCCGACGCAGCCGGCGCTCGGCGGTCTGCAGCTCGACGCCGAGCCGGCGCGCCGCGGTGAGCGCGCGGGTCTGCAGCAGCGTGATCACGAAAGCGAGGACGCTGATCAGGAGGCCGCTGCCCAGGACCCAGTAGGGCACGAGCCGCTCGGCCA
>CAMLFJ010000545.1 GCA_946479205.1 uncultured bacterium
AGCGGATACGGCCGCGGGGCGAGGCGCAGCCGAAGGCGAGCCGAGCGGATACGGCAAGAGAAGCTCCGGTTGACTGGCTGGGCGCGAGGACTAGAATAGCCCGGTAAGCGAAACGGGCGGGCGTGGCGCAATGGTAGCGCACGAGCTTCCCAAGCTCGGGGTTGCGAGTTCGAGTCTCGTCGCCCGCTCCAAAAACGAGGACCCCCGGGGAGAGCACCCCCGGGGGTCTGGTCTTTCCGGGACCGGCAGGTCAGGCCCGCGGTGGCGCCGTTGGCGGGTCGGGCGCGTCCAGTCCAAGGGCGGCCTCCCACGCCTGCTGAGTGGCGATCTCCTGCGTCCACGGGCGCATCAGGGCGCCCGCCCGCGCGTCCCGCGCGTAGCGCTCGAGCGGGTAGCGCTTGAGCAGGCCCCGGCCTCCGCACACGCGGATCGCCTCCTGGGTCACGGTGACCGCGGACCGCTGCACGGTGACGTGAGCGGCCCGCGCGCGCTGCACCACATCCGGCGGGCAGGCCACCCGCGCCTCGGAGATCGCGCGGTAGTAGAGCGCCCGCGTGGCCTCCAGGGTGAAGAGCATCTCGGCCACCGCGTGGCCCTTCACCGCGGCTTCGGTGTGCAGGCCCGGTGCGCCCGCCATCTGGCCGGTCAAGTAGGCGAGGGCGCCGTCGTAGGCCGCCTGCATGAGGCCCAGGAAGGTCGCGCAGAAGGTCAGCGGGGAGAGCTGGGGGAAGGCGTTGTACATGGCGCCGAAGAGGCCCGGCGGGAGCACGTCGCCGTCGTCGGGCACGAAGACGTCCTGGAGCAGCATGTCGCGGCTCACCGTGCCGCGCATGCCCATCGGGTCCCAGTCGCCGGGGAAGGACACGCCCGGCGCGTCCTTCGGGACCTGGAGGTAGAGCGTGCGCTCGATCCAGGGCTCGTCGCCCAGCCGGATCGCGGGGGTGGCGAAGTAGGGCGCCGACCCCGCGAGGGACACGAAGAACTTCCGCCCGTTGACCACGTAGCCCCCGTCGACCTTGCGGGCGGTGGTGCCGAAGCGGCGGCCGCCCATCCGGAGCGCGGTGTCGGTTTCGCCCTGCTCGACCGGCTCGCTGTGGGGCTGGCCGTAGAAGACCCCCGCGTCGATCACCTCGCGGAACTTGGCGGCGCGGAGCTTCTCGTGGCGGCCCCGCGCCTCCGGGGACATCGCCATGTCGTCGGCGAGCGGGCCCATCATCAGCATCGTGAGGCAGTGCATGTTGAAGGTGAGCGCGGTCGAGCCGTTGCCCTGCGCGAGCTGCTCCGCGACCAGACAGTACGTCTCGTAGTCGGCGCCGAGCCCGCCGTAGCGCGTGGGGACGCAGAGGCCGAGGAGGCCGGTCGCCCGGAGATCGGCGTAGTCGTCGAACGGAAAGGACGCCTCGCGGTCGTGACGCTCCGCGCGAAGGGCGAAGCGCTCCCGCGCGAGGCGGCGGGCGGTCGCGATCAGCTCGCTCTGGCGCGCGGAGGGCCGGAGATCCATGGCGCTACTTCTCTCCCAGGTAGGCCTTCCGCACCACGTCGGAGTGGAGCAACGCGGAGGCGGCGTCGTGCAGCACGATGCGCCCGGTCTGGATGACGTAGCCCCGGTGCGCCACCCGGAGGGCCATGCGCGCGTTCTGCTCCACGAGGAGGATCGTGGTGCCGAGGCGATTGATGCTCCGGATGATCTCGAAGATGGTCTCCACCAGGATCGGGGAGAGGCCCATGGAGGGCTCGTCCAGCAGCAGCATCTCCGGGCGGGCCATGAGGGCCCGCCCCATCGCGAGCATCTGCTGCTCGCCGCCGGAGAGCGTGCCGCCCTTCTGCTGCAGGCGGTCGCGCAGCCGCGGGAAGAGGGTCAGCACGTGCTCGAGGTCCCGGGGGATGGCCTCGCGGTCGTCGCGCGAGAACGCGCCCAGCTCCAGGTTCTCGAGCACGGTCATGGGGGCGAAGATGCGGCGGCCCTCGGGGGACTGGGCGATGCCGAGGCGGGCGATGCGGTGGGTGGGGACGCGGTCGATCCGCCGGCCGTCGAAGCTCACGGTGCCCCGCAGCGCCCGCACCATCCCGAGCACGGTCCGCAGGGTGGTGGTCTTGCCGGCCCCGTTGGATCCGATGAGGGTGACGATCTCGCCGCGGGCGACCGAGAGCGACACGCCCTTGAGCGCCCGGATACTGCCGTAGTAGGCGTGAACGTCCTGCAGCTCGAGCAGGCCGGCCCCCTCGCTCATGACGACACGAGCTCCTGCTCGTAGCCCTTACCCAGGTAGGCCTCGATCACCTTCGAAGTGCGCCGGATCTCGGCGGGGGTGCCTTCCGCGATGCGCGTGCCGTAGTCGAGCACGGTGATGCGATCGGAGATCGTCATGACGACCTCCATGTGGTGCTCGATGAGCAGGACCGCGAGCCCGAGCTCCACCCGGAGCATGCCGATCAGCTCGGTGAGAGCATCGGTCTCGCGCGGATTCATGCCGGCGGTCGGCTCGTCGAGGAGCAGCAGCGCGGGCTCGGTGGCGAGCGCGCGCGCGATCTCGAGCCGGCGCTGATCGCCGTAGGCCAGGTTCTTGGCGAGCTCGTCGTCCTTGCCCTCGAGGCCGACGAAGGCGAGCATCTCGCGCGCCCGCGCGCGCGCGCGGGCCTCCTCGACGAGGACCGTCGGCGGGCGGATGACCGCGCCGGCCACCGAGGCGCGCAGGCGGCAGTGCTCGCCGACCAGGACGTTGTCGCGCACGCTCATGTTCTGGAAGAGCCGGATGGACTGGAAGGTGCGCGCGATGCCCCGGCCCACGATCGCGTGGGGCCGGAGGCCGACCAGGCTCGCGCCGTCGAGGAGAATCTCGCCCTGGTCCGGCCGGAGCAGCCCGGT
>CAMLFJ010000546.1 GCA_946479205.1 uncultured bacterium
CGGTTGCCCGGGCAGCGGCCGGGTCCTGATGAGCGAATCGGAGACGGATTCCCCCCGGAACTGGCGTGGCGTCGCGGACGCGGCGGCGGCGGGCGCGCGGCTCGATGCGTGGCTGGCCGCGCGCCTGGACGGGCTGTCGCGGATGCGGGTGAAGGGCCTGATCGAGGCCGGGCGTGTCCTGGTGGGGGGCCGGCCGGCCAAGGCCTCGTACCGGCTGCAGCCGGGGGATCAGGTGGAGGTGTCGATCCCGCCGCCGCCGCGGGACGGCCTGGCCCCAGAGCCGGTCGAGCTGCCCATCGTGTTCGAGGATGAGCAGGTGCTCGTCGTGGACAAGCCGGTGGGCATGGTGACGCATCCGGGGGCCGGCCGGCCAACCGGCACGCTGGCTGCGGCCGCCCTCGCCCACGCGCCCGGGATGGCCGGGGTCGGCAGCCCCCGCCGACCGGGAATCGTCCACCGGCTGGACAAGGGCACCTCCGGGCTGATCGTGCTGGCCAAGACCCAGGCGGCCTACGATGCCCTCACCGCCCAGCTCGCGCGGCGCACCGTCCGCCGGCGCTATCTCTGCCTGGCCCAGGGCTCGGTCCGGAAGGCGCAGGGCGTGATCGACACGGCCATCGGGCGCGATCCTCGCTCGCGCCTCCGCATGGCGGTGCTGAGGGAGGGCAAAGGCAAGCGGGCGGTCACGCACTTCACGGTGCTCGAGCGCTTCGGCGCCGGCGCGGGGGCGGTGTCGCTCGTCGAGTGCCGTCTCGAGACCGGGCGCACCCACCAGATTCGCGTCCACCTCGCCTCCCTGGGCCACCCGCTCCTGGGGGACGACACCTACCGGGGGCGTCGGGCGGCGCCGGCGGGGGACCCCCGGCTGACCGAGCTGGTCGCCGGGCTCGGCGGCGTGGCCCTCCACGCGGCGGGCCTCGCGTTCGCACACCCGACGACGGGCGCGCCGATGGACTTTTCGTGTCCTCTGCCCGACAGGATCGGCCGAATCCTGTCTCATCTGCGCAACAAGGCGCGCTAGCCGCACGCGAGAACCGCGAGCAACCACGCGCGTTTTCCGGCCCAAACCGTGGTCCGGAGCGTGGCATGCCGCGTGCTACGATGTTTCTTACGATGACTCAGCTCACCACCGTCATCCTCGCGGCCGGCGAGGCCAAGCGCATGCGTTCCGCCCGGCCCAAGGTCCTCCACGGTCTCTGTGGGCGCCCCCTGATCGCCTATCCCGTCAATGCCGCCCGGGCGCTCGGCTCCCGGGTCGTCGTGGTGGTGGGGCGCGGGGCCGACGAGGTGCGGGCGGCGGTCTCTCCGGAGACCGGGGCCGGCTTCGTGGAGCAGAAGGAGCGGCTGGGGACTGGCCACGCCGTGCTGCAGGCGCGCGTCGCCTGCGGGGACGGCCCCGGCACGCTGCTGGTGCTCCCGGGTGACGTCCCGCTGCTCTCGGACGCGACCCTCAAGCGGCTCGTGGACCACCACGTGCAGACCGGCGCCGCGGCCACGCTGCTGACCGCCGAGGTCGCGGACGCCACCGGCTACGGCCGCGTGGTGCGGGAGCAGGGCCGGCCGGTGGGCATCGTGGAGCACCGGGACGCGACCGCGGCGCAGCGGCAGATCCGCGAGATCGGCACCAGCGTGTACTGTTTCGACGCCGCGCGCTTCTGGCCCGCGCTGGCCCAGGTCACGCCCGAGAACGAGCAGAGCGAGTACTACCTCACCGACGTGATCGGCATCCTGCATCGCCAGGGGCAGCGGCTCGAGGCGGTGATCACCGAGGATCCGAGCGAGTGCCTGGGCGTCAACGACCGCAAGCAGCTCGCCGAGCTGGCCGTCATCATGCGGCGACGCATCCTCGATCGGCTGATGACCGGCGGGGTGACCGTGATCGATCCCGCCACCACCTACGTCGACGACACCGTGACGATCGGGGCCGACACCGTGCTGCATCCGGGGGTGATCCTCGAGGGCCGGACGGTGGTGGGCGCCGAGTGCGTGATCAATACCGGCTGCCACGTGGCCGACACCACGCTCGGGGATCGGGTGCTGCTCAAGCCGTACTGCGTGCTCGCCTCCTCGATCGTCGAAGACGAGGCCCAGCTCGGCCCATTCTGCCACCTGCGCCCGCAGAGCCACGTGGGCGCGAAGGCCAAGGTCGGCAACTTCGTGGAGCTCAAGAAGTCCCGGATCGGGCGCGGCTCCAAGGTGCCGCACCTGTCCTACGTGGGCGACACCCAGATGGGCGACGGCGTGAACATCGGGGCCGGCACCATCACCTGCAACTACGACGGGGTGGCCAAGCACGAGACGGTGATCGGCGACGGGGTCTTCGTGGGGACCAACTCGAGCCTGGTCGCGCCGCTCACCATCGGGGAAGGCGCCTACGTGGCGGCGGGTTCGGTGATCACCAAGAACGTGCCGCCCGGCTCGCTCGCGGTGGCCCGCGGCCGGCAGGAGACGCGCGAAGGCTGGGTCGCCCGGAAACAGAAGGACAAGAAGCCCGAGCACTAGGAGCAGGCCCATGTGTGGAATCGTCGGGTACATCGGGGACAAGAACGCGGTCGACATCGTGCTGGAGGGGTTGCGGCGCCTCGAGTACCGCGGCTACGACTCCGCGGGGGTCGCGGTGACCGGCGCCGCGGGCCTGCAGATCCGCCGCGCGGCCGGGCGCATCAAGAACCTCGAGACGCTCCTGCGCGAGAAGCCGATCGAGGGCCGCATCGGCCTCGGCCACACGCGCTGGGCCACCCACGGCCGGCCCACCGACGAGAACGCGCACCCGCACACCGACGGCTCGGGCGACCTCGTGGTGGTCCACAACGGCATCATCGAGAACTACCTGCCGATCAAGGAGCGCCTGCAGGCCGAGG
>CAMLFJ010000547.1 GCA_946479205.1 uncultured bacterium
TCCTGGTCGTGCGTCACCATGATCGTGGTCACGCCGAGCCGCCGCTGCAGCGCGCGGATCTCGTGGCGGAGGGACTGGCGCACGCGCGCATCCAGCGCGGAGAGCGGCTCGTCGAGGAGCAGCAGCGCGGGCGACGGGGCCAGGGCTCGCGCCAGCGCGATGCGCTGCTGCTCGCCGCCCGAGAGCTGGGCCGGGTACTTCTGCTTGTGGGCCGCGAGCCCCACCAGGGCCAGGAGCTCGTCGATGCGGCTGTCGATCCGGGCCTTCGCCACCTTGCGCGTCTCGAGCCCGTAGCCCACGTTGCGGGCCACCGTGAGGTTCGGGAAGAGAGCGTAGGACTGGAAGACGATGCCGTAGTTGCGCTGGCTGGGCGGCAGCGTGGAGACGTCGCGCCCGCCCATCATCACGATGCCCGCGTTCTGGCGCTCGAGCCCCGCGATGATCCGCAGCAGCGTGGTCTTGCCGCAGCCGCTCGGTCCCAGGAAGCAGACGAACTCGCCGGGCGCGATGGACAGCGTGATGCCGCGCAGGGCCGCGAACTGGCCGAACTTCTTGGCGATGCCCTCGAGGGCCACCGCCGCGGGCCGGGCGGTCTCCACGGTCATCCGCCGCTCCCCCGCGCGCGCTCCTCCGCCACCACGCGCAGCAGGCCCGGCCCGTAGCGCTCCGCCTTGTGTGGCCCCACTCCGTGGGCCATCTCGAGCTCGGCCCGCGTCCGCGGCCGGAGCATCGCGATATCGCGGAGGGTGCGGTCGCTGGCCACGATGAAGGGCGCCAGGCCCTCGGCCCGCGCCACCGCGAGCCGGTGGCGGCGCAAGGCCTCGAAGAGCGCCTGCGCGGCGGTGTCGAGCTCGGCGGCTTCACGCGCGGGCCGGCGCCGCCCCGGCTCGGTCCCTCGCCCGGTGGCGGGCGCGGCGGCCGCGCGGCGGCCAGTCGCGGGCAGCAGCAGCCGCACCGGCCGCTCGCCCTTCATCACCGCACGCCCCTCCTCGGTCAGGACCACCACCGGGCGGTCCCGTCCAGAGAAGCTCACCCACCCGGCGGAGACGCAGCGGCGGAGCAGAGCCAGGATCCACTCCGCGGGATGCTCCTTGAGGTTGCCGTGGGTCGGCACGCGCGTGAGCCCGGCCCGCTCGAGCCGCTCGTCGGGCTCGCCGCGGACCAGCTTGACCACAGTCTGGAGGCCGAACCGGTCGTGGACCCGGGCCACGCCCGACAGGGCCTTTCGGACGATCAGCGAGGTGCGCTCGGCGTCCTCCTCTTCGGGGGCGGCCTCGAGCGCCCGGCAGACGTCGCAGCGCCCGCAGCCGGCGAGCGTCTCCGCCTCGTCCCCGAAGTAGCGAAGAATCGCATCGTGACGGCAGCTTCCGCCCTCGACCCAGCGAATCAGCTCGAGGAACATTCCCCACTTGTGCTCCACGACCGCCGGGTCCGGCGCCGCGCCGTCGGTGCCGCGCTCGAGCAGGGCGCGGCGCAGCGGAAGATCGCCGCCGCTCACCAGCAAGAGCCCGAGCGCGGGCTCCCCGTCGCGGCCGGCGCGGCCCACCTCCTGGTAGTAGGCCTCGATGGAGCCGGGCGGGCCCAGGTGGATCACCGCGCGAACGTCGGGCCGGTCGATGCCCATGCCGAAGGCGTTGGTGGCCACGACGACCTCGACCCGCCCGTCCGCGAAGCCCCGCTGGGCCAGCTCGCGCGTCCGGCCGTCGAGCCCGGCGTGGTACGCGACCGCCCCCCAGCCGCGGCCGGCCAGCCGGTCGGTCTCCTCCTCGGCCTTCTTGCGGGTCGGGGCGTAGACGATCGCGGTGCCGCCGCCGCGGCCGGGCCCGCCGAGGGCCTCGGTCAGCGCCGCGTCCACCAGCCGCTCGCGCTCGCGCCGGCCGTCGACCTCGGCCGCGCGCAGGGCCAGGTTGGGGCGGGCGAAGCCCCGCACCATCTGAGGCGTCTCCGGGGGGAGACCCAGGCGCGCGAGGATCTCGTCGCGCACGATCGGGGTCGCGGTGGCCGTGCAGGCGAGCACGCGTGCCGCCGGGAAGGCCGCGATCAGCGCACCGATCTCGAGGTACTCCGGGCGGAAGTCGTGGCCCCACTCGCTGATGCAGTGGGCCTCGTCCACCGCGATGAGCGGGATGTCGATCTCGCCGAGCATGGCCCGGAAGCCGGGAAACGCCAGGCGCTCGGGCGCGACGTAGACGAGCCGGAAGTCGCCGGTGGCCAGCCGCGCCATGCGCCGGCGGATCTCGGCAGCGTCGAGCGTGGCCGCGAGGTAGGTCGCGGGCACCCCGCGCGCGTCGAGCGCTTGCACCTGGTCGGCCATCAGGGCGACGAGCGGAGAGATGACGAGCGTGGTGCCGGGCAGCAGGGTGGCCGGGAGCTGGTAGCTCAGGCTCTTGCCGCCCCCGGTGGGGGCCACCAGCAGGAGGCGGCCGCGGGCGAGCAGGGTCTCCACCGCCTCGCGCTGGCCCGGCCGGAAGGCCGTGTAGCCGAGCCGCGCGAGCGCGGTGTCGAGATGGTCAGGCAACCCGTGAGGCGCGGCAGCCGGGAGCTTCATTACTTATCCGCTCGGCTCGCCTTCGGCTGCGCCTCGCCAAACTCGGACTATATCCGCTCGGCTCGCCTTCGGCTTCACCTCGCCCTACTTGGCGTATCGCTTCTGCCACTCGGCGAGGATGCGGTCACGGTTCTTGGCGGACCAGTCGAAGTCGTTCGGGAACACGACCTTGCTGATGTCCTTGGGCAGGCCCTCGGGCACCGGCATGCCGGCCACCCCCACCGCGGCGAAGAACTGGGCCGCGATCTTCATCGACTCGTCGGTGATGGCCCAGTCGAGGAACTGCTTGGCCGCCGGATTCTTGGC
>CAMLFJ010000548.1 GCA_946479205.1 uncultured bacterium
GTCCAGATCTTCTGGCCGTTGATCACCCAGTCGTCGCCGTCGCGCTGGGCGCGGGTGCGCAGGCCGGCCAGGTCGGAGCCGGCGCCCGGCTCGGAGAAGAGCTGGCACCAGACCTCGTCGCCGCGAAGCGCGGCGGGAGCGTAACGTCGCTTCTGGTCGTCCGAGGCGTAGGCGAAGAGGGTCGGCATGCACATGCCGAGGCCGATCTCGAAGTAGCCACGTGGGACGAGGAAGCGCGACTCCTCCTGCGAATAGATCACCTGGTAGATGGGGGGCAGCGCGCGGCCGCCCCACTCGGCGGGCCAGTGCAGCGCCGCGAAGCCGGCCTCCGCCTTGCTGCGCTGGAAGGCCTGCGCGCGCTCGAGCCCGTCCCAGCCCTCGCGTCCCGGGTAGCGGCTCTGCCAGGTCTCGAACGCGCCGCGCTTGGGCTCCGCGTGGGCGCCGAGCCACTGCCGCACGTCCGTGCGAAACGCCGCTTCTTCCCGCGTGTCGTCGAAGTCCACGTTCGGCTCCTAGGCCGCCCCGGCCTCGAGCCGGGTGACGAGCAGTTCCTTCCAGCGCCGGGCGCTGCCCAGCATGAGGCCGGTGAGCTTCGCGCGCCGGTAATGGAGATGGCAGTCGAACTCCCAGGTGAAGCCCATGCCGCCGTGCACCTGGATGTTCTCCTTGGCCGCCTGGTAGTAGGCCTCGCTCGCGGCCACCCGCGCCGCCGCCGCCGCGACGGCCAGCTCCGGGGCGTCCTTCGAGAGCGCCCAGGCGCCGTAGTAGGCGTTCGAGCGGGCGAGCTCGATGCCCACGTACATGTCGGCCAGCTTGTGCTTGATCGCCTGGAACGAGGCGATCTGGCGGCCGAAGGCGAAGCGGCCCATCGCGTACTCGCGCGCCATGTCGAGCGCAGCCTGCGCGCCGCCGATCTGCTCGAAGGCCACCAGCACCGCCGCGCGGTCGAGCAGCCGCTCCACCAGCGGCCAGCCCTGGCCGGCCGCGCCGAGGGGCTCGGCCGCCGCACCCTCGAACGCGATCCGCGCGTGCGAGCGCGTCGGATCCACGGTGGGGAGGCTCGCGCGCGTCACGCCGGGGCCGGCGAGCTCGACGATGTAGAGGCCGGCGCGGCCGGCGCTCTGCGCGGCGAGGACGACCGCGAAGTCGGCCACGTCGCCGTCCATCACCGGAACCTTGGCGCCGGTCAGACGCGCGCCCTCGGCGCGCGTCGCCAGATTACCGGGCGTCGTCACCTGCGTGCCCTCCGACAGGGCCAGGCAGCCGATCGCCTCGCCCTGCGCGATGCGCGGCAGCCAGCGCTTCTTCTGCGCCTCGCTGCCCGCGATCCGCAGGGCCTCCGCGGCCAGGTAGATCGTGGAGGCGAACGGGGTGGGGGCCAGGCTCCGGCCCAGCTCCTCCGCGATCACGCAGAGCTCGAGGTACCCGAAGCCGGCGCCCCCGTGGGTCTCGGGAATGGCGGTGCCCAGCCAGCCCATCTCCCCCATGCCCTTCCAGAGCTCGGCGTCGTAGGGCGCGGCGCCCTCCAGGATGCGGCGGACCCGGGTGGACGAGGCGTGCTCGCCGAGAAACTTCCGCGCCTGCTCCCGCAGCGCCTTCTGGTCGGCCGAGAAGTCGAAGTTCATGGCGCGAGGATCATACCAAAGGCGCTTGCCATGCGTCCGCGTCTCTTCCACAATCGGCGCCTCACCCCTCACCCTGCCCTCTCCCCGAAGGGGAGAGGGAGAGAAGACGGAGGCGGCTATGCGGGCGACGGCGGCGGTGCTCTACGAGGTGAAGAAGCCGGTGGTCGTGGAGGACGTGGAGGTGATGGATCCGGGGCCGCACGAGGTGCTTGTGCGCTGGGCGGCCAACGGGGTCTGCCACAGCGACCTGCACGTGATCACCGGGGACTATCCCCATCCGCTACCGGTGGTGCTCGGCCACGAGGCGGCCGGGGTGGTGGAGAAGATCGGGGCGGGCGTCGAGACCGTGAAGGCGGGCGACCACGTCTGCTCGAGCTACATCCCGTCGTGCGGGCGGTGCGCGTACTGCATCGGCGGGCAGCCCACCATGTGCGCGCTGCGCGACAAGCCGCGCTGGTTCATGCTCGACGGCACCTCGCGCCTCCGGCGCAACGGCCAGCCGTTGCATCATTTCCTGCAGGTCGCGGGCTACGCAACCCACGCGGTCCTCCCCGAGCCGAGCGTGATCCCGATCCGCGCGGACGCCCCGCTCGACGTGGTGTGCCTGGTGAGCTGCGGCGTGCTCGCGGGGGCAGGGCCCGTGTTCAACCGGGCCAAGGTGCCGCCGGGGGCCAGCGTGGCGGTGTGGGGCGCGGGCGGCGTCGGGCTCAACACGATCCAGGCCGCGCGGCTGCTCGGGGCGGGCAAGATCATCGCGGTGGACGTGATGCGGCAGAAGCTCGCCTGGGCCGAGGAATTCGGGGCGACGCACCTGGTGGACGCGGCCAAGGAGGATCCGGTGGCGGCGGTCCAGAAGATCTCGGGGTCCGGCGGCGTCGACTTCACCTTCGAGGTGGTGGGCACCCAGAAGACCATCGAGCAGGCGGTGCTGGCCACGCACCGGGGCGGCACCTGCGTGATCGTGGGCGTCTCGCCCGCGGGGACGCGGGTCTCGCTCGATCCGTCGCTGTTCCTGCAGCAGCGCGTGCTCACCGGCTCGTCGTTCGGGGGCGGGCACCAGCGCACCGACGTGCCGATGCTGATCGACCTCTACATGTCCGGCAAGTACAAGCTCGACGAGCTGATCAGCCGGCGCCTGCCGCTCACCGAGCTCAACGAGGGGTTCGATCTGATGCTGCAGGGCGAAGTGAAGCGGAGCGTGATCGTCTACTGACCGGCGTACCCC
>CAMLFJ010000549.1 GCA_946479205.1 uncultured bacterium
CTCCTGCTGGGTGAAGCGGGAGAGCGATGAGCCGGGCGTGGAGGCGGTGCCCGGCCGAACTGACGTAGCCTCAGCGCGCGGTCTGCGCCGCCGCGCGAAGCCGGGCCGTCTCCTCCGGGACCACCTTCCACGTGCGCTCGTCGATCACCACCCCGTACTCCCGCCGCGCGTACGCGGGGCTGATCTTCTCCTCCATCACGTCGCGCAGCACGCGCTCGGGATCGCGCGCGAACGGGTTGCCCCAGCCGCCCGCGCCGGCCAGCTCGTGGCGGTAGACGTCGCCGTGCCGCACCGTCAGCGTGCACTTGGCCGGCAGCTCGCGCTCCTCCGGGCCGGGGTTCAGCACGTTGCGCGACGGCGTGCCCGGGCGCCCGCCCGCCAGGCCATAGGGCACGTGGTTGCGCCGGTCGGTGCGGAGCTGGAGCGTGCCTTCCACCTCGAGGAAGCGATACTGCCGCTCGAGAGCGAGGCCGCCCCGGAACTTGCCGGGGCCGCCGGTGTCGGGCAGGTAGCCGTAGCGCTCGATCATCAGCGGGTACTCGGCCTCGATGATCTCGACGGGATTGTTCGAGAAGTTCACGACCGAGCTGCTGCACGCATCCACGCCGTCCTTGGTCGGGCGGCCGCCCCAGGAGCCGAAGAGGAACTCGAGGAAGACGAAGGGCTTCCGCTCGGCGTCGTAGCCGCCGAAGCTCACGCCGGTGTCGCCGCCCACCTCGCACGCGAAGACGCGATCGGGCGCGATCTGGGCGAGGGCGCCGAACACCACGTTGGCCATGCGGAAGCCGGTGAGGCCGCGGGCGGCGACCGCGGCGGGCATGACCGGGTTGACCACGGTGCCGGGCGGCGCGATCACCTCGATGGGGCGGAAGTAGCCCTCGTTGTTGGGCGGGGTGCCGCCGACCAGGTGGCGCACGCACGCGTACACCGCGGACTTGGTGAAGGGCAGCGGCGAGTTGATGGCGCCCTTCACCTGCGGCGCCGAGCCGGTGAAGTCGGCGATCAGGCGGTCGCCCGTGACCGTGATGGCCACCGTGATCGGGATCGGGTCGGGATCGATGCCGTCGTCGTCCATCCAGTCGGTGAACGAGTAGGTGCCGTCGGGCATGGCGGTGATGGCGTTGCGCGCCAGGCGCTCGGCCTGGTCGAGCAGCGCGGTCGTGCACGCCGCGAAGCGCTCGGGGCCGTACTGCTCGGCCAGCTTCAGGTACCCGCGCTCGCCGGTGAGGCAGGCGGCCACCTGCGAGCGCACGTCGCCCAGCACCTGCCGCGGCACGCGCACGTTGCGGTCGATCAGCTCGAACAGCGCGTCCACCGGCTTGCCCGCCGCGTAGAGGCGCAGGGGCGGGATCCGCAGGCCCTCCTGGAAGATCTCGGTCGCGTCGCAGCCGTTGCCGCCGGCGGTCTTGCCGCCCACGTCCAGCTGGTGCCCGATGCTCGCGGACCAGCCCACGAGCCGCCGGTCCACGAAGATGGGCTTGAAGATGTAGAAGTCGGGCAGGTGCGTGCCGCCCTCGAACGGATCGTTCAGGATGAACACGTCGCCCGGCTCGAGGCTCGGGCCGAACTTGCGGCGCACCTGCGCCATCGCGTCGGGGATGGAGCCGAGATGGAGCGGCAGCGTGAGGCCCTGGGCGATCAGGCGGCCGTCCACGTCGCAGAGGGCGCACGACATGTCCATCGCGTTCTTGAGGTTGTTCGAGTAGGCGGTGCGCACGAGCGCGATGGCCATCTCGTCCACGATCGCGTCGAGGCCGTTCTTGACCAGCTCGAGGAGAATCGGATCGCTGAGATCGCGGGCGGTCATGCGGGGCCTCCGGTGGTGATGACGATGTTGCCGTGCGCGTCCAGGCGGGCCGCGCAGCCCGGCGGGACCAGGGTGGTGGCGTCGTACTCGTCGAGGAGCAGCGGCCCCGGCCGCGCGGTGGCGCCGAGCGCCGCGCGCGTGATGACGGGCGTGGCGATCGCCCCGTGGGCGGGGCCGAAGTAGGCGCGGCGGTCGCCGCCCCGCCCGGCGCGGTCCTCCTGGAGCCGGATCGCCGCGCGGTCCGCGGGCCGTAGCACGCGCGCGGTGAGCCGCAGGTTCACGATCTGGATAGGGTCGCCTTCCGCCTGGTGGCCGTAGGTGCGCTCGTGCTCGCGGCCGAAGTCGGCGGCCAGCGTTTGGAACGCCTCGTCGCTGAACGCCGCCGGCAGCGGCACCGTCAGCTCGAAGGACTGCCCCTGGTACTTGAGGTCCACCGACCGCTCGATCTCCACGCGGGCCCGGCTGCCTTCGGCGCGCAGCAGGGCCTCGGCCTCGCGCTCCATCTCCGCCACCACGGCGCCGATCTCCGAGGGCTTCGTGCCGAAGAGCGGCCGGAGGACCGTCCGGACCAGGTGATGCTCCACCTCGGCCTCCAGCAGGCCGAGCGCGCTGAACACGCCGGGCGCCGGCGGGACCAGGATCGTGCCGATCTCGAGCGAGCGCGCCATCTCGGCGGCGAAGAGCGGACCGTTGCCGCCGAAGGCCACCAGCGTGAAGTCGCGCGGGTCGCGGCCGCGCTCGATCGTGACCGCGCGGACCGCGCGCGCCATGCCCGCGCACCCGAGCAGGTAGACGCCGTGCGCGGCGTCGGCCACGTCGATGCCGAGGGGCGCGGCGATCTGCTCGGCGACCGCGCGGCGGGCCTTCCCCGCGTCCAGCCGCAGGCCGCTCGGCAGGCGCTCGGGGTGCAGGTAGCCGAGCGTCACGTTGGCGTCGGTCAGCGTGACCTCGGTGCCGCCCTGGTCGTAGCAGACGGGCCCCGGCACCGCGCCCGCGCTCCGCGGGCCGACGTGGAGCGCCCGCGCGCCGTCC
>CAMLFJ010000550.1 GCA_946479205.1 uncultured bacterium
CCACCCAGTCCTCCTGCCCGAGCAGCATGTTGGCCTTCACGTTCATGAAGACCCCGCCCCCCAGGGCGAGTCGCCCGCCGCCATAGCGCTCGTGCATGAGGCGGCTCCAGCGCAGCAGCACCTCCTCGAGCAGCCGCTGCGCGCCGCCCGCGACCCAGTCGAAGCGGAGGCCGACCATGGCGCGCAGCAGGAGCTGGTAGCGCTCGCCCGCGGCGCGCCAGCGGAAGCGGGCGGGCCGGCCGTCCTCGAGATCGAAGACCTCGCGTAGGGCCGCCTCCGCCCGGGCCGCGTACTTCTCCGGCGCGTACGGGGCCATGCCCATCACCTTGTACTCGTGCTCGCCGAACTTCATGCCCATCGCGAGCGTGACGAACGAGTAGAAGGCGCCCACCGAGCCCGGCGCGCTCGGCGTGGCCTCGTGCCGCTCGAGCGCCAGGCCCCGGCCGGTGGAGGCGGTCGCGCAGAGCCCGTCCCCGGAGTTGTCGTTGGTCAGCACGAGCGCGTCGCGTCCCGCGAAGCCCGAGCCCCAGTAGGCGGCCGCGGCGTGGCAGGTGTGGTGGTCGAGGCACACGATGCGGTCGGCTGCGAGGCCCAGATGCTCCGTGACGAGACCCAGCCGCTCACGCTGGGAGATGCCGAACTTCCCGCGCGAGGCGTCGATGAGGCCGAACTTGGCGCCCCACTTCCTCACCTTCTTCTCGAAGGTCCGACGTCTCGAGGGCCACGAGACGCCGTAGTACTCCTTCACGTAGTCCTCGTCGTGCATCACCCGGTTCAGCCACTCCCGGGAGGCCGCGCGGGCCCCGGCGAGGGCCACCACGTCGATCTGCTGGGGGGTGATCGCCAGCTCGCGCAGGAGGGCGTCGATCGCGCGGCGCGGGTACCCCGCGTCGTTCTTCAGCCGGCTGAAGCGCTCTTCCGAGGCGCAGCCGATGACGCGGCCGTCTCGCAGGACGGCGGCGGTCGCGCAGTGGGTCTCGTTGATGCCGAGGACGATCATGTCCCCGGTAGTATAACCTCCGCCCCTCACCCCACCCCTCTCCCCAGGGGGGAGAGGGAGCGATACAAAACCCTCTCTCCGCAGGGGGAGGACAGGGTGAGGGGTGGTTTGCTAGGGCCCGACCGACTCCGCGAGCCAGCGCGCGGTGCGCAGGAGCCGCCCGTCGCCGTGGCGCGGACCCACGAGCTGCACGCCCAGCGGGAGCCCGTTCGCGCCCTGGAGCAGCGGCAGGCTCACCGAGGGCAGGCCGAGCATGGTCCACAGCGTGCAGAAGGTCGGCTCACCGGTGGATTCGAGCCCGGCCGGCGCCGTTCCGTCCACCGCCGGGGTCAGGATCGCGTCGTAGCGCTGCTCGAACAACTCGGTGAACGTGGCCATGAGCGGACCCGCCGCGGCTCTCGCCGCGAGGTACTCGGGCGCGCGCACCGCGTGCCCGGCCTCGATGCGCCCGCGCAACGGCGCCGACAGCCGATCGCGCCCGGTCTCCCATTCACGCCGCAGGTTGACCGCCACTTCGGTGTCCATGATCACGCGGTGCCACTCGGCCAGCTCATCCGCGCTCGCGCTCAGCTCGAACTCCTCCACGCGCCCCCCCAGGTGCTCCACCACCTCGCCCATCGCGGCCCGCGCGTCCTCCGCGATCCGGTCCCATCGCCCGGAGCGGAAGAACCCGAAGCGCGGCTCGGCCGGCGGCTCCTCCATCGCGAGCGCCCGGTAGGGGGCCCGCCCGCGCGGCTGGGTGTCCGGGTCGCGCTCGTCGAAGCCGGCGACCTCTTCGAGCAGCAATCCCAGATCCTCGATGGTCCGGGCGAAGAGGCCCACGTGGTCGAGGCTGCGCGAGAGCTGGAACATCCCGTGCCGCGACACCAGCCCGTGCGTGGGCTTGAGGGCATAGATTCCGCAGTACGATCCGGGCCGGATCGTGGACCCGCCGGTCTGGCTCCCGAGCGACAGCGGCACCATCCCCGCCGCCACCGCCGCCGCCGACCCGCTGGAGGAACCGCCGGGCGTGTGTCCGGGGTTGTGCGGGTTCCGCGTCTTGCCGGCGGTCCGCGTGGCGAACTCGGTGGTGACCGTCTTGCCCATGATCACCGCCCCCGCCGCCCGCAGCCGCTCCACCACCGCCGCGTCGCGCGACGGCGTCCGCCCCGCATGCAGCACCGACCCGTTCTCGGTCGGCATATCTGCCGTGTCGATGATGTCCTTCAACCCCACCGGCACCCCATGCAACCCCCCGATGGGCCGGCCGGATAATCTCCACTCATCCAATATATTGGCCTGGGACAGCGCATACTCAGGATCCAGGTAGATCCATGCCTCGACGCGGGGCTCCGTCTCCCGGATCCGCCCGAGGCAGCTCTCCACCACCTCGACCGAGCTGGTCTTCCCCACCCGGATCAACCCCGCCACCTCAGCCGCCGACATCTCCCAGATCTCCCGAGTTCCCATAGCGCCGCAGTATACGTTCAACCCCACCCCAGGAAAATCAGAGAGACCCAAGCGCATTTACAGAGAGACCAAGCAGGACATGGCTGCGCTCGAGGGAGAGGCTGCGGAGGCTTACCGCAAACGAGAGGCCGGCGGGGGCCGGGGGTGGGGTGGTGTGGGCATCTGACCCGTTTCCTCCGGGGCTCGCTACGGCTCCCCCACCCCGATTGGGAACTCCCCGGCCAACGTACCGTGCCAGCGGGTCGTGGTCAGATGCCCCCGCCGCCCCGCCCCCGGCCCCCGCCGGCCGGGGACTCCCGGGCCCGCCGCCGCCCGCGAGGTCCCGGAGAGGGAGGTAGGCAGCCCGGCGGGGATGGCCGGCCAGGG
>CAMLFJ010000551.1 GCA_946479205.1 uncultured bacterium
CGGCCTCCTCGGCGGCGTCGAGCGCGTTGTCCACCGCTTCCTTGACGCAGGTGAGCAGCGCCTTCCGCGGATTGTCGAAGCCGAGCAGGTGCCGGTTCTTGGTGAAGAACTCGGAGACCGAGATCTCCCGCTGGCGGGCACCCATCTCGGCGGCGGAGGGGGTGGCCTTGGGCTCGGCGGTCGGCGACTTGGCGAGCGCGGCGGGCATTCACTCCTTGATACCAAATCCCCGCCCCCCAGCAGCCTTTTTTTGACCACCGCCCCGCGAGCCTGTACTGTTCGGTCGGCGTGGACTTCAAGCTGACCTCGGCGCAGGAGGCCTTTCGCGAGGAGATCCGGGGATTTCTGCGCGCGGAGGTGGCCGCCGAGCGCCGCGCCGTACGCGAGGACGGCTGGGTCGTCGGATTCTCACGCGCCTTCTCCGAGAAGCTCGGCGCGCGGGGCTGGCTCGGCCTGACCTGGCCCAAGCAGTACGGGGGCGGGGGCCGCTCGGTGCTCGAGCGCCTGATCCTCACCGAGGAGCTGCTTCGCGCGGGCGCCCCGGTCGCGGCGCACTGGCTCGGGGACCGCCAGGTCGGCCCGTCGATTCTGCGGTTCGGCACCGAGGAGCAGCGGCGCGAGATCCTGCCCCCCATCACGTCGGGGGCCATCGTCTTCTGCGTGGGCCTGAGCGAGCCGAACGCGGGCTCCGACGCGGCGGCGGTCACCACCAAGGCGGTCGAGGACGGCGACGGGTTCGTCATCCGGGGCCAGAAGATCTGGACGAGCTTCGCCCACCAGGCCGACTACTGCTACCTGGTGGCGCGCACCGACGCGAGCGGGCCCAAGCACAAGGGGATCAGCGAGTTCATCGTGCCGATGGCCACGCCGGGGATCACGGTACGCCCGCTGCTGGACATGACCGGCGAGCACCACTTCAACGAGGTCTTCTTCGAGGACGCGCGGGTGCCCCGCTCCGCGCTGATCGGGCAGAAGGACCGCGGCTGGTACCAGATCGCGGTGCAGCTCGACTACGAGCGCGGCGGCATCGAGCGCGTGCTGAGCAACTGGCCGCTGCTCGAGGACGCGCTCGCCGCCCTGCGTGGGAGCGCGGTGCTGCGGGACCCGATCGTGCGGGACCGGCTGGCCGGGCTGCGCGTGGACCTCGAGACCGCGCGCCTGATGGTGTATCGCATCGCGTGGCTGGCCGATCACGGGCGGGTCCCCAACGTGGAGGCGGCGGTGGCCAAGTCGTTCGGCACCGAGCTCGAGCAGCGCGTCGCGGAGACCGTCGCGGGTCTCTTCCAGATGTCTGCGCTCGGCCTGGCCGAGAATCCATACGCCGCCCTCGGCGGCCGCGTCGCGCGCGCCGTCCTGTACGCGCCGGCCTATACGATCCAGGGCGGAACGAGCAACATCCTGAGGAGCATCATCGCGCATCGCGGGCTCGCCTTGCCCGCGGACTGAGGAGAGAGGGTATGGCCACCGTGATCGTCAGAGGGGACGCGACCGGGCTCGCACAGGAGATCGAGACGGGGCGACACCGGCTGGTCGCGGACGAGCCGGTGGAGGCGGGGGGGACGGACACGGGTCCCTCGCCGTACGAGCTGCTGCTGGCCGCGCTCGGCGCGTGCACCTCCATGACTCTTTCGATGTACGCGCGGCGCAAGCAGTGGCCGCTCGAGCGGGTGACGGTGCGGCTGCGGCACGACAAGATCCACGCGAAGGACTGCGCGGAGTGCGAGACCAAGGAGGGCATGCTCGATCGCATCGAGCGCGAGATCAGCCTGACCGGCCCGCTCGATGCGGAGCAGCGGGAGCGGCTGCTCGCGATCGCCAATCGCTGCCCGGTGCACCGGACGCTCGTCTCCGAGGTCGACATCCGCACGCGGCTGGTCTAGCCGGTGCGGCCGGCCGCGCGCGCCTTTCCCTGGTACCTGGCGGGAATCTCCTCGTGGTTCGCGAGCGCCGGAATGCAGAACATCGTGTTCTCGTGGCTCGTCACGGTGGTGCTGCACGAGCCGCCCGCGCGGGTCGGCGTCGCCCAGATGTCGCTCATGGCGCCCTCGATCTTCCTGATGCTGCTCGGGGGGGCGGTGGCCGATCGCGCGGATTGCCGGCGGCTGCTGGTGCGAGGGCATCTCGTGGCCGCGCTGCCGCCGCTCCTGCTGGGCGTGGCGATCGCGCGGGGCGGGTTGACCTACGTCGCCCTGATCGCCTACGCCCTCGCGGTCGGGACCGTGGGCGCGTTCGTCATGCCCGCGCGCGACGCGATGCTCACGCGCGTGGCCGCGGGGGGCCTCGGCCGCGCGGTGGCGGTGATGACCGCGACCCAGTTCGCCGCGCAGCTCATCGGGATCGCGGTGGGCGGCGGCGCCGGGACGATCGGCGCGCCCGCGCTCCTGTTCCTGCAGGCCGCGCTGCTGGCCTCGGGCGGCGTCGCGGCGCTGCGCCTGCCCGCGGCGCCTCCGGTCCCCGGGGCCGCGGCCCGGAGCCGGCTCGCCGCCATGCGCGACGGGCTGCGGGCCGCCGCCGAATCGCCGATCGTGGCGCCCGTGCTGATCGCGAACCTGGCGGTGGGCGTGCTCTACGTGGGCGCCTTCTTCGTGATCCTGCCGCTGATCGTGCGCGACATCTACGGCGGCGGCTCGGCGGAGCTCTCGCTCCTCAGCCTGGGGTTCTGGGGCGGCACGATCGGCTCCACCCTCGTCCAGATCCGGCTGGGGGCGCTGCGCCGCCCCGGCCGGGCCATCGTGCTCGCGCTCCTGCTCGGAGCGGGCGTGCTGGCGGCCATGGCGTGGCCGGGCTCGTTCCCGGCACTGGTGGCGCTC
>CAMLFJ010000552.1 GCA_946479205.1 uncultured bacterium
TGGCGGAGGTTCTCGCGCGCGGCCTTGCGAACCTCGTCGGCCCCGTCCGCGATCATGCCCGCCATGCCCACGCAGCAGTCCACCGGCTCGATCCACTCCGAGCGGCGGCGCTTGTCGGCGTGGCCGCCGGTCTGCGAGAGCGGCCGGCCGGAGACCAGCATGCGCGGGCCGGGATAGAGGCCGGACTCGGCGGCCTCGCGGAAGCCGTAATCGGCGCCCCCCGCGTCCCGCACGGTGGTGAAGCCCTGCATCAGGCACTGCTCCATGCGGCGGAGGGCCTTGGCCGCGATCAGGCTGGGCGGGTTGTGGCGGTGCTGCTCGGGGATGTTGCCCTCGATCGCGCAGACGTGGACGTGAGCGTCGGTGAGCCCGGGCATGAGCGTGCGGCCCTTGAGGTCGACCGTGTCGATCTTGCCGGGGAGCGGCCCGACCTTGCCCGAGGCGATCACGTCCTTGATCCGCTCGCCCTCGACCACGACCGCGGCGCCCTCCACGGGATCCTTGCCGGTGCAGTCGATCAGGAACGCGTTCGTGAACACCGTGATCGCCATGGAGCGCCTCCGGAACTCGGGTTGTTGGGGCCAGCGGCGGAATTCTAGCAGGCTTTTCCGTGACGCGGAGTGCCAGGAGAGCTGTCCGGCCGGCGGGCATTCTGCCCTCGGCCCCCACGCGATATCCGACGGCCAAGTGCCTGATCTGATGGCAAAGGGCCGATGGCACGTGGCGTGCCTATCTCTCCGTGGGACCACCGACCGAAGGGTGCGCGCGAGTGCACCGAACGAGGTGACACCATGCCGATGGACAACTGGTACGACCTGGCGATCCGCGAGCTGTCTGACCTGACCGACCCCGGCAAGGAGAAGCTGGCCGAGGCGGCCGAGCAGGCACTTCCCGAGCCCGCGCCCGACGTCGAGGAAGAGGAGACGCCGGAGCCCCCGTCGGCGGCGGTGTCCCGCCCGAGCTGACGAGCGCCGGGTCGCCCCCGGCGCTCGCCGGCGTCAGCCGCGCGGCCTACCTACCGCGCGAGCTTCGCTTCGTACATCCAGATGCGCTCGTCCGCGCGCGGGGTCCACTCAATCCAGTTGGCCACCCCGTAGAGGTCGTGCTGCTGCCAGAGGAAGACCCACGGGGCCTCGTCCCGCACGAGCAGCTGGATCTCGGCCCACGCCTCGAGCCGCTTCTTGGGGTCCACCACGGTCACCGCCTGGTTGATCTTGGCCTCGAGCGCCTCGTTGTTGCCGTAGGACGAATAGGTCTGCTTGCCCATGAAGAGCTGCTCGATGGTGTTCTGCGCGTCCAGCGCGGGCCCCCAGCCCAGGAAGAACATGTCGCCGGTGGTGCGGTTCTTGATCTTGTCGAGGTGCGTGCCCCACTCGTTCACCACCACGTTGGTCTTGATGCCGACGCGCTGGAGCTGCGCGGCGATCGCGAGCGAGACGTCCTTGTCGAGCGGGTAGCGCCCCGACGGCGTGTCGAGCGTGAGCTGGAGCTTGGTCGGGTCCACGCCCGCTTCCTTGAACAGGGCCTGGGCCTGCGCCGGGTCGTACTTCCAGCACTGGGGCTTCGCGGAGTAGTCCACGTTGATCGGGGAGAGCGAGCCGCACATCTTGGTGGCGCGCCCCTTGAGCACCTGCTGGATCAATTCGTCCACGTTGACCGAGGCGTGGATCGCCTTCCGCACCCGGATGTCCTGCATCGGCCCCGGCTTGAGGTTCACGAGCGCCAGGTAGTTGATGCGGGAGGAGACGGTGGCGCGCAGCCGCGCCTTGCCGCTCTTCTCGAGCATCTCCACGTTCTGGGGCGGCACGTCCTTCATGATGTCGATCTCGCCGGCCAGCAGCGCGGCGAGGCGGGCGCTGAATTCGGGGATGAAGCGGAAGGTCACCCGGCTCGCCTCGGCGGGGGTCTGCCAGTAGTCCGGGTTCCGCTCCACCACCAGCTTCTCGTCGCGCGCCCACTGCACGAAGCGGAAGGCCCCGGTGCCGATCGGCTTGGCCGCCAGCGCCTGGACGCCCTGGTCCTTGAGGGCCTTGGGCGGCATCGGCAGGAAGTCGCTGCCCGCGATGCGGTCGATGAGGCCCGGCCACGGCTTCTCGGTGACGAAGCGGACGGTGTAGTCGTTGACGATCTGGACTTCCTTCACCTGGGCCCAGCGCGGCATGTAGTGCGTCTTGTTCGCGGGGTCCTTGATGTAGTCCATGGTGGCCTTCACGCTCTGGGCGTCGAAGACCTCGCCGTTGTGGAACTTCACGTTCCGGCGCAGCGCGAACTCCCACGTGGTGTCGTTGATCACCTTCCAGCCGGTGGCCAGCATGGGCGACGGCTTGTAGGTCTTGGGATCGCGGTCCACCAGCCGGTCGTACATGTGCTCGACCATGTTATTGGTCGTCCAGTCCACGATCGTGTTCGGCAGGAGCGTGCGCGGCTCGGCCGCGAAGGCCACCACGACCTCCTTGGCCCGGACCCGGTCCTGGGCGGGGGCGGACGCCGCGAGGCCGAGCAGCACGGCCAGCGCGGTCAGTAGCGTCGTGAATCGCCTCATGAAGGCCTCCTCGTTGGTTCGATGTTCAGACGCGGAACTTCGGATCGAGCACGTCGCGCAGCCAGTCGCCCACCAGGTTGATGCCGAGCGCGGTGACCGCGAGCGCGGCGCCCGGGAACGCGGCGAGCCACCAGGCCACGTAGAGATAGTCGCGACTCTCCGAGAGCATGCTGCCCCACGCGGGGGTCGGCGGCTGCACCCCGAAGCCCAGGAACGAGATGGCGGCCTCCGCGACGATGAACTGGGCGAACTGGAGGCTGCCCA